>NZ_KV797588.1:101268-173820 GCF_001809405.1 Corynebacterium sp. HMSC055A01
CAGCAGGCCGTGGTCGACGAAGACACAGGTCAAACGGTCACCAATAGCGCGCTGCACCAGGGCCGCGGCCACGGCGGAATCCACGCCACCGGACAGGGCGCAAATGGCATGGCCGTCCTCACCAATCTGCTCGCGCACATCCTCAATGAGGCGCTCCGCAATGTTCTCAGCAGTCCAGTTCTGCTCCAGGCCTGCTACCTCCGTCAGGAAGCGCGTGAGCACCTCTTGGCCGTGCGGCGAGTGAAGAACTTCCGGGTGGTACTGCACGCCGGCCATCTTCTTGGACAGGCACTCGAAGGCGGCCACGGGAGCGCCCTCGGAAGAGGCGGTGACTTCAAAGCCCTCCGGGGCTTCAGAAACCGAATCGCCGTGGGACATCCACACCTTGTGCGTATCCTCGAGGCCCTTGTGGAGCACACCGCCAGACACGGTCATGTCCGTGCGGCCGTACTCGCGGGCACCCGTGGAGGCCACGGTGCCGCCCAGGGCTTGGGTCATGGACTGGAAGCCGTAGCAGATACCAAAGACCGGGATGCCGAGCTCGAGCAGCTCCGGCTTCAGTGCGGGGGCGCCGTCCGCGTATACGGAGGACGGGCCACCGGAGAGGATCAGCGCGGCCGGGTTCTTGGCCTTGATGTCCTCCACGGAGGCGGAATTGGGGACAACCTCGGAGTAGATGTTGGCCTCACGCACGCGCCGGGCGATGAGCTGCGCGTACTGGGCGCCAAAATCCACCACGAGGACAGGACGCGGGGTTGTATTTGGGTTAGTCACGGTCATCAGTTTAACGCAAGAACCCACACCCTAGACCGCAGGGAGTGGCCCAAAATCTTTAGCGGTGGCAGCCGCCTTGCTCAACGCGGCCCGAAACGCCCGCAAGGCGGGGTGTCCCTCGCGCCCGGCGCGCACCGCGGTGTAGAGCGTGCGGGTGGGATTACCAGGCAAGGAAACCACGCGCACGCCCTCAATTTCGTCGAGGAAAAGGTCCGAGATCACCGCCACCGCGTGTCCGGTGCGCACCAGGTGCGCATGTAGAAAGGGGTCCGGGGTTTCATAGAGCACGCTGGGGTTAAAGCCATGCCTGCGGCACAGCCGGTGGACGAACCGCCCCAATAAAAACTCCTCCGGGTCCATGGCAAAGGGGATTTCCTCGTCATGCGCTGCAAAATCCTCTAAGCGCAACTCGCTCCAGGGCCCGGTGAGTGGGGTGATGAGGCGGAGGGGGTCGTCGAGAAGCAGCTCCCGGTGGGTGTGCTCATCCGTGGCGGGCATGTCCGACTCGTACTCCTCACCCAAGATGAGGTCCACCTCCCGGCGCGCCAGCAGCTCCATCGCGCCATCGGCTTCACGCTGAATGATCTGCACGCGCAGGTCCGGGTACTCCCTGGCCAACTCCGTCAGCGCCCGCGGGACCAGCGAGGACATGATGGTTTGAAAGGTCGTGACCTTAATCGTGCCCCGCACCGCGTTGGTTGACGCAATGACCTGCGACTCCGCCTCATCCGCCAACGCGAGCATTCGCTCCGCGTAGGAGGCCAGGATTTCTCCCTGCTCCGTCAACCGCACGCGCCTACCAACCTTTTCGTACAGCGCAACACCGACATCCTTTTCACACTGCGCCAGTTGTTGGGAGATGGCCGAGTGCGTATAGCGCAGCGATTCCGCCACCGCGGTGACGGTGCCGAAGCGTTGCAACTCGTAGAGAATGCGGAGGCGGTGCAGATCCAACATGACAGAATCCCTAACAGGTACGTGTTAAAAACTGTAGATAGACTAACAGTTCTTCCCACCCCACAATGGACTGCATGACCAATCCGTTTGCCGTTCTGTGTGTCATCGGCTCGTGTATTTCCCTCCAGCTCGGAGCCAGCCTCGCCATCCAGATTTTCCCCACCGGCGGGCCCTGGGGCACTGCCTCGCTACGCTTGCTCTTCGCCGCTGTGATTCTGCTCCTCATCGCGCGCCCGCGCGTGCGCGAGTGGAGCCGCGAGGAAGTGGATCTCCGCCACCATTTTCGGCCTCACGCTGGGCCTCATGAATGGCTTTTTCTATGCCGGCATCGAGCTCGTCGCGCTGGGCCCGGCGGTCACCATCGAGTTCCTCGGCCCGCTGCTGCTGGCGGCGTGTCTCTCCCGCTCGCTTCGCGACGCCACCTGCGTCGTCCTCGCTCTCATCGGCATGGGCCTGCTGGGGTTGGACTCCTTCAACGGAGACCCTCTCGACCTGCGAGGCGTGTTCTTCTTGCTGTGCGCGGGTGCGATGTGGGCCGCCTATATCCTGGCTAGCAAGAAGGCCGGTGCGCTCTTTAGCGGACAAGACGGTTTGGCCGTGGCTTTCCTCATCGGTGGCCTCGTGCTCCTGCCCGTCGGCGGGCGCGGCGCGGTGGCTTTGGCCAGCGACCCAAACCTCCTAATGCTCGCCCTAGGCACGGGCGTGCTGGCCTCGCTCATCCCCTATTCGTTGGAGTTCATTGCGCTGCGCAGGCTCGCCCCCAACGTCTTTTCCATCCTGATCGCCCTGGAGCCCGTCTTCGCCGCGCTCTTTGGCTGGCTCTTGCTCTCCCAGAACGTATCTCAGCTCAAGCTCGCGGCCATCGGGCTGGTCGTGGTGGCCTCGGTGTTGCAAACCATGGTGCCGGCGCGCGGGCGCGTGGTTTTCCGCAAGGTAGCGCTGCGCCCACGCCGCCTAAAGAAGCCCCAGCTGCCGTGGCGCCCGAAATCGCGCGCCAGCGACTCTAACGCTACGGCCACTGAGGCCAGCGCCACGGCCACTGGAGCGGTGACATAAACTCCGCCCCGAGCTTTGTTGAGCGGAGCAGCGTTACAACGGGCGGGCTAGCGAACGGCCAAGCCCACCTTCTGGAAGGACTTCAGGTCCGTGTAGCCGCACTTGGCCATAGCGCGCTTGAGCCCACCGACCAAGTTCAACTCACCCAGCGGCTCGTTGGACGGGCCGTGGAGCACGACTTCAAGGGAGGTCACTGAAGCGTCCTCGGCGGTGCCAGAAGCGTCAGCGCCGGAAGCGTCGGTACCGAGGAGGGCGCCAGCCACGCCAACCGGCTCGATGATGCCGCGCGGGAAACGCGGGTGGCCGGCCGTGGACGGCCAGTACCAGCCCTTGCCGCCGGCCTCCGCCGCGCGGGCCAGGACCGGACCCAGAACGACACCATCGGCACCACAAGCAATGGCCTTGGCGATGTCTGCAGAGGTGAAGATGTCGCCGTCGGCAAGCACGTGCACGTAGCGGCCCCCAGTCTCATCCAGGTAATCGCGGCGTGCGGCCGCAACATCCGCGATGGTCGTCGCCATGGGGATATCAATGCCGACGGTCTCCGGGTTGGTGTTCACACCGGAGCCGACGATGATGCCAGCCGCGCCCGCGCGCATGAGGTGCAGGGCCGTGGTGTAATCCGCCACGCCGCCGGCAATCACCGGGGTATCCAGCGAACCGATGAACTCCTTCAAGTTGAGCGGCTCGCCACCAGTCTGCACGTGCTCGGCGGAAATCAGGGTGCCGTGGATGAACAGCAACTCCGCGCCGGCCTTAATAACCACGGGTGCCAGCTCACGGGCACGCTGCGGGGAGACACGCACGGCCACGGTCACGCCGGAATCGCGCACCTGCGCGATGCGCTCGGCCAGCAGCTCCTCGTTCAGGGGCGCTGCATGCAGCTCCTGCAGCGTCGACAGGTCACCGAAGTTCTCCGTCACGCGGGCAATTGCGCCCTCCAAATCCTCGTGGCGGCCCCACAGGCCTTCCGCGTTAATAACGCCCAGGCCGCCCTGCTTGCCCATCTCGATAACAAACTCGGGGGTGGCCAGCGCATCGGTCGGCGCCGAGACAAACGGGACCTCGAAGGTATAGGCATCGATGTGCCACGAGGTGTCCACGTCCTTGGAGGAACGGGTGCGGCGAGTCGGCACCAGGGAGATCTGGTTCAGGTCATAGGTGCGGCGAGCCTCGCGGCCCACGCCGATTTCTACGTAATCGCGCATGATTAGTCCTTAGCGGTAGTTCGGAGCTTCGACGATCTGCTGAAGGTGGTGCGGGTGAGACTCCTTGAGGCCCGCAGCGGTGATCTGGACAAACTGCTTGGTCTTGAGCTCGGCCAGGGTGGCGGAGCCGGTATAGCCCATGGAGGCGCGCAGGCCGCCCACAATCTGGTGAACGATGGCATCGATATCACCGCGGAAAGGCACGCGTCCCTCCACACCTTCCGGCACCAGCTTGTCCTCACTCTTGACGTCGGCCTGGAAGTAGCGGTCCTTGGAGTAGGAACGCTTCTCCCCTGACAGGCCGCGGCCCTGCATGGCGCCCATGGAGCCCATGCCGCGGTAGCGCTTGTACTGCTTGCCCTGGACCACCACGATGTCGCCCGGCGATTCCGTGGTGCCTGCCAGCATGGAGCCGAGCATGACGGTATCGGCGCCGGCAGCCAGCGCCTTGGCAATATCACCGGAGTACTGCATACCGCCGTCACCAATAACCGGAACGCCCGCCGGGCCGGCCACCGCGGCGGCCTCCATGATGGCGGTGATCTGCGGGGCACCCACGCCCGCCACCACACGCGTGGTGCAGATGGAACCCGGGCCAATGCCAACCTTGATGGCGTCGGCACCGGCCTCAATCATGTCGCGGGCCGCAGCACGAGTGGCCAGGTTGCCGCCGACGACGTCAACGCGGTCGCCGAAGTCCTTCTGCACACGGGAAACCATCTCCAGCACGCGGTTGTTGTGGGCGTGGGCGGAGTCGACGACGAGGACGTCCACGCCGGCGTCGACAAGCTGGCCTGCGCGCTGGTAGGACTCCTCACCGGTACCAATACCGGCGGCCACAAGCAAGCGCCCGGAAGCATCCTTGGAGGCGTTGGGGAACTGCTCAGTCTTGACAAAGTCCTTAACGGTGATGAGGCCGACGAGCTTGTTCTCATCGTTGACGATGGGCAGCTTCTCCACCTTGTTGGCGGACAGCAGCTCCAGCGCCTCCTCCTTGCTGACGCCCTCCTTGGCCACGACGAGCGGCATCGGCGTCATAATCTCGGAGACCTTGCGGGAGAAATCCGGCTCGAAGCGCATGTCACGGTTGGTGCAGATACCCACGAGGGTGCCCTGCTTATCGACGACCGGCAGGCCCGAAATCCGGAACCGCGCGCACAGCGTATCGACTTCATCGATGGTCATGTCCGGGGAAGCCGTGACCGGGTCGGTCACCATGCCGGACTCGGAGCGCTTGACAATCTCTACCTGCTGGGCCTGATCCTCAACTGACAGGTTGCGGTGCAGGACGCCGATGCCGCCCTGGCGCGCCATGCCGATGGCCATGCGGGCCTCGGTCACGGTGTCCATCGCGGCGGAAGCCAGGGGCACGCCGAGGCGAATGTTGCGGGTAAACTGCGCCGAGGTATCCACCTCGGAGGGAACGACGTTGGATTCTGCCGGAAGCAGCAGGACATCATCAAAGGTAAGGCCGTAGAGTGCAATCTTGTCGGGGTTGTCTCCGCCGGTGTGGACGTGGCTCATGAGGGTGGGGCTCTCCTAAACTGACCAGATAGTTTTATGCGGTAGCCCTCACTGTAGTGCGTGGACGCCCCGTAGTGGTAGCCGTGGGTAGAGGAATAGGTATCTATAGGGAATTGCCATGCGCGCACGGAGTCAATAGGCTCGCAGGCGTGAACTTTTTCGCCAACATGCCCCGCGATCCTTTCGCGGACGACCCCAACGACCCAGCCTCCTTCCTCGAGGAGGATGATCACGTCGAGCCGCTGTCCGAGGAGGACCGTCTCGCCGTCATCCATGATCTGGCCATGGTCCAAGAGTTTGCGCGCGTTTTAAGCCCGCGCGGCATCGATGGCATCTTCTTTTTCTGCGAGGACTGCGAGGAGAACCACTTCTACGAGTGGGACATCATGGCCTCCAACATGCAGGCCACGCTGGCAGGCCAGCTGGCCCCCGTCCACGAGCCGGGCGCGGAGCCGGACCCGATGCGCTACGTCCCTTGGGATTATGCGGTGGGTTATCTCGACGGCATGGATTCGCGCTACTAGCTGCGGTCAGCGCGGTAGAACTACCGCGCGTTAAACGGAAAGAACCTCTTCCCTCCTGTTACGGGGGAAGAGGTTCTTTGTGGTTTTATTGCTGGAATTGCGCCGGCGGGAGCTGGCCGTTATCCGTGGCGCCATCCGAAGCTCCGTCGGAGTTGTCGCCTTGCGGAGGCGTTGCCTGATCGCCGCCCTGCTGGCCTGGCTCCGGCTGGTTCTGCTCCGGCGGGCTCAGCGGGTTGCCCGCCGAAACCGTGCGGGTCACCACGACGGTGGAAACCGCAGTCTCTGTCTGCGTTACGGTTTCCGGCTCCGGCGGCTGCTGCTCCTCCACCGGGGCAGGCTTCTCCACGGTCTGCGTCTGCGTCACCGTGGCGCTGGGCTGCTGCTTCGTGGTACGAGGGGCCTCTGCCTCACGTTCCCGCTTGGCCTGGTCCACCATCTTCCGGGCTTCTTCAAGCAACTGGCGGGTGCCATCCATGTCGCCTTGGGCGGAACGCTTCTCCATCTCATCGAGCGTTCCGGCAAGCTCCACTACGGACACATCGTGCTCGTCCGCGCCGAAGAGCGACTGGTTCACTCCGTAAAGCGGAGATCCCGGGCCGGCGTTGACGACCACAGCGCCGGTACCTGCGATAAGCAGCGTAGCTGCGGCCGCCCCGATGAGTCCGTGCATGAAAGGCTTGCTTCGACGGCGACGTGCCGCGCCGAGGGAAATGATCTCCGGTTCTTCCTCCGCTCCCTCAATGAGAGGGGCCGGAGGCATCTGCTTTTCGACGTCCCCGCGCAGCTCCAGCAGAAGCCCCGCCAGTTCATCACCGCCATCGGAGGGATCTGTTCCTTCGGAGAGAGTGGTGAGGAATGCATCATCATCAACCAAGGGCTGCAGCTGCTCAGCGACACCCTGCTGAGGCTCGTCCTTCTTTGCCATGATGACCTCCCTTCCTTACTAGAGAATTATTAGTTTGTCGGTGCCAAGTGCCGATGGCTCACTGCTAGCTCTGGGCTAGCCCAATTACTGGTTCACTCTGCTGGTTCACATTGTTGGTTCACTGCGTCTCGTGCGAATCGAGGGATTTGCGCAATTGCGCGAGTGCACGATGCTGCGCCACGCGGACTGCGCCAGGGGTGGACTCCACAATTTCCGCGGTCTCCTCTGCCGACAGCCCCACGAACACACGCAAGATGATAATGTCCCGGGCCTTGTCACTTAACGTATCGAGCATGGCCCGCACTCTGTTACTACCGTCCACGGCAAGGGCGGATTCTTCGGGGGTAGCGTCCTGAGCAGCATCCTCCGGAAGGTCTTCCGTGGGGTGAGTGTGGTCGCGACTCAGGGCGCGGTGGGCATCGGTCACCTTGTGAGCAGCAATGCCATAGACGTAGGCCATAAACGGGCGGCCCTTATCTTTGTACGTGCCAATAGACGTCGCCACCGCCAAACAGATCTCCTGCGCCACGTCCTCCGCCGTGGGCTGGCGGTGACCGCCGATGCGCGCGCGGCAATAGCGCAGGACCTGCGGGTGAATGATCCGCATGATGCGCTGGAGGGCGCGGCGGCTACCGTCGACGGCCAGCGGAACGAGGTCCGCTAATTCCTTATCGCTGTCGCGCTTCGCCGCCGTTGAGGAGCCGCCCGCGTCTGTAGCCTGAGTAGCCACTGCCATCCTTGCCGTTCTGCTTTTGCTCTTCTGCTTAATGCATTACTTCATATTCTGTATGAACATCATGGCATAACCTTTTGACGAAACCCCAAAACGACGGGTCTCATCCCCAGCTTTGACCCCACTCAAAAAAATTCATACACCGTTCATCTTAGCCTTAAGCGCAGGTCACAGGGGCTCCAGTTGAGGAGTCTTAGCCAGTTATACCTGCATGTCAGCATTGCGTAACGCGCTGTTTACCCAAGGGGGACACACTTCAATCTCGTCTCACTTCGCCTCGGCGTTCACGGGGGCGTGCCCGCAACGCGCCCCGCGCCTGGGCACTCTATCTTTGGCAAAGGAGAATCGAACGTGTCTCAGTCCTTCCTGCTCCCCGGGCCGAATACGGACTTTTGGGATTGGCAGCTTCATGGCGCATGCCGTGGGGAAAACTCTGACGTGTTCTATCACCCGGACGGCGAGCGCGGACGCGCCCGCGCCCAGCGCGAGAACCGCGCCAAGGCTATTTGCAGCACCTGCCCGGTCATCGAGATGTGCCGCGAACACGCTCTCGCCTCCGGCGAGCCCTACGGCGTGTGGGGCGGCATGAGCGAGTCGGAGCGCGTCGTCGCCCTGCGTTCTCGTCGCACCCACGCGACCGTCGGCGCCTAGTCCGCTTCTGCCAGCTCCCAGCCTTGGGGTCGGACGGCAAACCACCACCTCTATTGGCTGGACGCGACAAGGCTGCTCTCCCCACTGGATGAGCCCACCGTGGGCCGTCGCGCAGCGGGCCTTTTGCGAAGTTTCTTTAAGTAGCATCACGCCCCTCCCCCACCTGCACTGATATCCAACAGCCAGCACGGGCAAGGGGCAGCGGGTGAAAGACGTCAGTTTTTACAGCGCCTGCGCCAGGTAGCGGGCGGTCACCGTGTCCTTGTCGAGGAACTCGCGCGGCGAGCAGGCCGCCACAACCTCGCCGCCGGCTGAGCCCGCGCCGGGACCGAGATCAATGATGTGATCGGCGTGCGCCAGGACGGCACGATGGTGTTCGACGCAGATGAGGGTGAGGTGGTCGTCGACAAGCGTGTCAAAGAGGCGCAGCAAGGTGTCGATATCTTTCTGATGCAGGCTCACCGTCGGCTCATCGAGCACGATGATGTCCGCAGTCGCCTTACGGTCACACAAGCGCACCGCCAGCTTCAGCCGCTGGCGCTCGCCGCCGGAGAGCGTCGAGAGCGGCTGCCCCAGCGTCAGATAGCCCAGCCCCACGGCAACGAGCTGCTCGCACACGCGCTTCGCAGCAGTAACTTTGGTCTCGCGGCAAAACTCCACGGCCTCAACCGCGGGAAGTGCGAGTACCTCCGCGATGTTCTTGCCCGCCAGCTCGTAGCCCAAAACGTCGGCAGCAAAGCGGCGGCCCTCACAGACCTCACAGGGCACATCCGCGCTGTCCATCGCCCCGAACTCCACGGTCACCACGCCAGCGCCGGAACAGGCCGGGCACGCGCCCTCCGAGTTGAAAGAGAACATTCCCGGCGTGGCCCCATCGTTGGCCTTGGCGAAGGCCTTGCGCAGCGCGTCCATCGCACCGGTGTAGGTGGCCGGGTTTGAGCGCCGCGAGCCAGACAACGAAGACTGGTCGACAACGAGGATGCGGTCGTCGTCCGGCAGGCATTCCATCAGCGATGACTTTCCGGATCCCGCAACGCCCGAAATGACCGTGAGCACGCCCAGTGGAATATCCACGTCGACGTCCTTGAGATTGTTATGGCGCGCCCCGCGGATCTCCAGCGCGCCGGTGGGCTCGCGCACCTCATCCTTCAACGCCACCTTCCCGCTGACGGACGGTGCGGCACCGACGGAAAGGATTTCGCCGCCCGCCACTCCGGCGCCGGGGCCAAGCTCGACGACGCAATCCGCAATCGCCATCGTCGCCGGGTTGTGCTCCACCACGAGCACCGTGTTGCCCTTATCGCGCAGCTGCAGGAGAAGCTCATTCATCCGCGTGACGTCATGCGGGTGTAGGCCAGCGGTCGGCTCATCAAAGACGTAGGTGACGTCTGTCAGCGCCGAGCCGATGTGCCGCACCATGCGCGTGCGCTGTGCCTCGCCACCGCTCAGCGTTCCCGTCGGGCGCGCCAGCGTCAGGTAGCCCAGCCCCAAATCCAGGGCGGCCTCCAACCCACGCAGCGGGGCCACGGCAAGCGGTGAGTTGATGGTGCGGAGCCATGCGGAGGCGTCGGCAAGCTCCATGGCGCAGACATCCGCGATGGAGACGCCGTTGAGGTAGGACTCGCGCGCGTGCTGCGCCAAGCGCGTGCCGTGGCACTCCGGGCAGTCGATGAAGACCACCGCGCGCTCGACAAAGGCCCGCATGTGCTTTTGCAGGGACTCCACGGGCTTGCTCAGCACGTTGGTTTTCAGACGCGTGACCAGCCCCATGTAGCTCATGTTGATGCCGCCGACCTTGACCTTAGTCTCGGTCTCATAGAGGTCCCGCTTCTGTTCCTCGGTGAACTCCTTGACCGGCACGTCGGCTGGGTACAGCCCGGACTCGGCGTAGGCGCGCCACATCCACGAGCCCACCTTCATGCCGGGGTACATGATGGCGCCATCGTTCAGTGTCAGAGTCTCATCAACGAGCTGGCGCTTGTCGACGTCCCCCACTTCCCCCCCTTCCCTCACACCTCGGGCACATGCCGCCGGTGCGCTCGAAGCGACGCACCTCTTTGACGCCATTGACCTCGATGGCGCCCTGCCCGGAGGCGGAGGGCACGTTGAAGGAATAGGCCGCGGGGCCGCCGGCGCGGGGCTCGGCTAGGCGGGAGAAGAGCACGCGGAGGTGCCCGGTGATGTCGGTGGCGGTACCGAACGTCGAGCGCGCGGAAGCCGCCATGGGCTCCTGACCCACGACGATGGCTGCAGTGAGCCCTTCCAAGCGGTCCACGTCGGGGCGGGGTGGGGCTTGCATGAAGCCCTGCACGAAGCCGGGATAGGTTTCGTTGATGAGACGCTGCGATTCAGCCGCAACGGTATCGAAGACCAGCGAGGTCTTGCCGGATCCGGACACACCGGTGAAACAGTGAGCTTGCGCTTAGGGATGCGCACGTCCACGTTCTTGAGGTTGTTTTCGCGGGCGCCGGTGACGGTGATGAATTCTTGTTCCACGGCTCAGCAGTCTACTAACGGGGCGGGGTCCTGCCCCGGACACGGCGAAGGCCCGCCGCCCCGCAAAAATGCGGGTTAGCGGGCCTTCCTTACGGCAATGTGGGAACCCTTGTGGCTACGCGGGAACCCTTGTGGTTGTGCGGGAAACGAATGTTTCCCGCACGCACGGTTTAGTGCGCGTGCGCAGCCTGTGCCGGCTCTTCCTCGGCGGGCTTCTCTACAACGGAAGCCTCGGTGGTGAGCACCATGCGGGCCACGGAGGCGGCGTTGACCACGGCGGAGTGGGTGACCTTCACCGGGTCGATGATGCCCTGCTCCAGCAGGTTGCCGTACTCCAGGGTGGCGGCGTTGAAGCCCTCGCCGTTGGCCTTCTCGGCAACGTGGGCGACCACAACGGATCCGTCCAGGCCTGCGTTCTCAGCGATCCAGTAGGCCGGGCGGGTCAGCGCACGGGCCACGGCCAGCACACCAATCTTGGCCTCACCCTCGAAGCCCTCGGCGAAAGCCCCGAGCTCCTGGGAGATCTGGACCAGCGCAGAGCCGCCGCCAGCAATAACGCCCTCTTCAACGGCCGCGCGCGCGGCGTTGATGGCGTCCTCGACGCGGAGCTTGCGCTCGTTGACCTCGGTCTCGGTAGCGGCACCAACGCGGATGACGGCAACGCCACCGGACAGCTTGGCCAGACGCTCCTCGAGCTTCTCCTTATCCCAGGTGGAATCGGTGCGCTCGATTTCGCGGCGCAGCTGCTCGCGGCGCTCCTCGACGGCCTCGGCGGTACCGGCACCATCCACAATCACGGTGTCCTCCTTGGACACGGTAACGCGGCGGGCAGAACCGAGAACCTCCGGGCCGACCTCCTTGAGGTTGATGCCAACCTCAGGGTCGACGACGGTAGCGCCGGTAACAACAGCCAGGTCATCCATGAAGCCCTTGCGGCGCTCGCCGAAGTACGGGGACTTCACGGCGGCGACCTTGAGGACCTTGCGGATGGAGTTCACCACGAGCGCCTGCAGCGGCTCGCCCTCGATGTCCTCAGCGATGATGAGGGTCGGGCGCGAGGACTCCGCGATCTTCTCCAGCAGCGGCAAGAAGTCCGGCAGGGAGGAGATCTTGTTGCGGACGAGGAGAATGGCGGCGTCGTCAAGCACGGCGTTGTAGGTCTCCTCTTCCGTAGCGAAGTACGGGGAGAGGTAGCCCTTGTCGAAGGAAATGCCCTCGGTAACGTCCACGGTGGACTCGATGGTCTGGGACTCCTCGACGGTCACGACGCCGTCCTTGCCCACCTTGTCCATCGCGCCAGCAACCATCTCGCCGACCTCCGCATCGCGGGAGGAAACGGTGGCAACCTGGGAGACCTCCGCGGAGGAGTTCACCGGGGTAGCGCGCTTCTTGAGCTCCTCGACGACCTTCTCAGCCGCCGCTTCGATGCCCTTGTTCAGCTCGATGGGGTTAGCGCCGGCAGCAACGTTGCGCAGGCCTTCGAAGACGAGAGCCTGGGCCAGCAAGGTGGCGGTAGTCGTACCGTCACCGGCGATGTCGTTGGTCTTGACGGCCACGGACTTCACCAGCTGGGCGCCGAGGTTCTCAAAAGGATCGTCGAGGTCAATGTCGCGGGCGATGGTGACACCGTCGTTGGTGACGGTCGGGCCACCAAAAGCCTTGGACAGCACAACGTTGCGGCCGCGCGGGCCGAGGGTGACCTTGACGGCGTCGGCCAGCGTGTCTACGCCGCGCTGGATGCCCTCGCGGGCCTCCTGGTCAAATGCAATCAGCTTTGGCATAGGGTTAATCGCCTACTTTTACTTCTCGATGACAGCGAGCAGGTCACGGGCGGACAGCAGGAGGTACTCCTGGCCGTCGTACTTCAGCTCGGTGCCGCCGTACTTGGAGAAGATGACGGTGTCGCCCTCGTTGACGCCAACCGGGACGACCTCGCCCTTGTCGTTGGTGCGGCCCGGGCCGACAGCGACGACGGTGGCCTCCTGCGGCTTCTCCTTCGCGGAGTCCGGGATAACCAGGCCGGATGCAGTGGTGGTCTCAGCTTCAACGATCTGGACGAGGACCTTGTCCTCCAGCGGCTTAATGTTTGCCATGATGATTTCCTCCAAAGTGTTCCTAGTGCGCGTCCACATGGACGCGCGCGTGCCGGTTGTGGGTGTCCAGCACAGCCGTCGTCGCGGGTGAACAACTGTGGGTCAAAACAACCTGCCTAGCACTCTACCCTCGCGACTGCTAGCCCTCAACGTTGTGGGCCGCTAACCCGTTCGCCCTCCGCGAACGACGCGGCTCGGGTGTGTACAAAGCCGGCCAACGCCAGCTTGACGACGCCCAGGGCAATAAACATTGCGCCGAATATTACGGCGAAGGACGGCCACCACAACTCCTCTACCAGCGTTCGACCGAAGGAAGCCTGTGGGGTGAGCAGGTGCTGGAGGGGCAGGAGCGTCGCCAAACACAGCGCCCAGACCACGCCGGCCGCAGTCAGGGTGAGGCACGCCGCCTCCCCCACTTGCACGCGCGCCCAGGCCGAGGGGGCGGCGCCCGCCAAGGTGAGGCCACGAATATCGGCCGCGATGCGCCCGTGCATAAGCAGCGAGGTAAGCACGGCGCCCACGATGCTAGGTGCGAAGACTGGACCCAAAAGGGCGAGGAAGGCCTGCCACGAGGACAGGGTGCCTCCGGCGCCTGCGTCGTTCCCAAAGCGCAGGCCCGAGCCGACGGCGACGATAAAGCCGCCGACGAGCACCCACGGCACGATGTGCGGGGTGGAAAAGCTTCGGCGCACGCGCACATTAGCCCCAGCGATGCCGGCCGCGCGGGTCCATTGATCCAGGACGGGCATAAGCCAGGGCAAAAAGAGTGCGACAAGGATGACCAAACCCATCTCGGCCGAGAGGAGGTCGCCGGGATCATCGATGTGTAGGCATCCATAGACCGTACCGCCGATGGCCGCGACCGCAAGCAGGAATTTCACTATGAGCCATGCTGGGTGCGTGGCGGCCCGCGGCCGGAACACGCGGCGCAGTGGAGGAAGCGCGCCAACCAGGGCCGCGGACATACAAACAACTACTGCAATGACTACGACCTGGCCAGTAATAGCAATGTCTGGCAAGGGGATGCCGTCGCTGCGCAGGGCGCGCACGCACGGGGCAAGCAGAGGGAGGGCCGGCAGCACGCCGAGCAGCCCGGCGCCCGCGCTGACCACCGCGACTTGGCCCAGAATGAAAAACAGGATCACCCACCCAGGCATGCCCACCATGCGCCAGGAACGGTAGACCGGTTCGCGCTCGGCGATAATAAGGCGCATCTGTGACAGCGTCACTAGCACCACCACGCACAGTGACATACCCAGCACCGTGCCGCCCAGTTGGCCGGCGGGGTTTTCTTCGGCTCCGGGGGAAGCGACCAGCATGGCTAGCGCTAGGGTGCACGAGCTGGAAGACACCACCAGGGTCAGCGCTACGGCCAGCCACGATAGCCAATTGGACTGTAAGTCCTTAAGCCACACCAGCATGGGCCACCTCCTCCAAGGAAATGACCCGGTCGGCCGCCTCGGCGGCAAGGTGCGAGTGAGTCACCATGATCACGCTGGCTCCATCGCGGGCAACGGCGCGAAGGTGGGAAAGGACGGTGGAAGCGGTGGCGTCGTCAAGCGCGCCCGTGGGCTCGTCAGCGAAGATATAGGGCGCTTGGGCCAGCAATGCCCGGGCGACAGCCACGCGTTGCTGCTGCCCACCAGAAAGCTGTGCGGGCAGGCGGCTCTCCAATCCAGCGAGACCGAGCGAGTCGAAGACCTCTTCCACCCGGCCGCGTGCAGGGCGCCGGCCGGAAAAGCGCGCCGTCAAGGTGGCATTGCGTTGCGCGTTGAGGGATTCCAGCAGGTTGTAGTCTTGGAATACAAATGCACGCTGCTTGCGCCCCGGCGCGTTGACTCGGCCGGAAGTGGGCTTATCGAGCCCGGATAACAGGTTCAGGAACGTGGTTTTGCCGCTTCCCGATGGCCCCATGATGGCAACGAATTCGCCTGGGGCGATAGACACATTGACGCGATTAAGCACGGTGCGGCGGCCGTAGCGCTTACTAAGATTTTCTGCTTTTAACATGCCTTTGATTCCACTCGGCCACGCACGACAATGACATGGGGCGGGCTGCCCGGAAAATGGTGGAGCTAGCTCCACTGCCCTTCCACCGGCATGGCGGATAGGGTCGAAAACTATGCGAACCTTCAAAGCTTGTGTGTGGAGCCTCCTCCTCGGCATGCTGTGTATCCCAACCTTGGTGATTTCGGTGCTGATGCTGCCGTGGATCCCGTTGGTGGGTCGCGCCGCGGAACTTGTCGGCCGGTTGGGCGCGCAGTGGATGGGCGTGGAAATTCCACCCCGGCGCGCAGATCGATGGTTTGATTGGCAGCAGTTCTATCACCTTGTGTTGCAGTTATTGATTTCGGCTGCATGCTTTACCGCGTGGACGGCCCTGGGTTTCACAGCGGGTGTGCTAGCGATAACGCCATTCGTACCTAAGGCCGAGTTCTCCGTTGGCGAGTGGTCCACCTCCAACCGACCGCTCATTTTCTTAACCTGCTGGCTGGCTGCCCTGTTGCTTGTGGTGTTACTGGTAGGTCTCAACCGCCTCTTGGTCTTAGTGTCGGTCTCGCTGACCCGACTGGCATTGAGTCCTTCGGCCGAGGAAATGGCGGCCTCGCGTGCCACGCTTATCGATGCCTTCTCCGGCGAGCGCCGCCGCATCGAACGCGAACTGCACGATGGCCCGCAGCAGTACCTCACCGCGCTCAAGCTCAACTTGGCCGCGGCAAAACTACAAGCCCCGCCCCAGGCACAACAGGCCTTGACTGACGCAGAACATAATGCCTCTTTGGCTCTGGCTTCATTGCGGGCGACAGTGCGTGGCATTGCGCCGCAGGTGCTTTTCGATGACGGGCTTATCCCCGCCCTCGACGAGTTACTCGCCCATTCCGGGCTTGAGACCACACTTCGCGTAGAGGGCGCCGAGAGCTCGATAGACGAGACCACAGCACTGCTGGCCTATCATGCAGTCGCCGAGGCGCTCACAAACGCCTCTAAACACGGCGCAGCCACCGAAGCCGTGGTAACGGTCGCTTTTAGGGATATGCTGCGCCTAGAAATCGTAGATAATGGCATGGGCCCCACGGCCAAAGAGCCGGACGGTGAGAGTGCAGCTGTGGGTTCGGGCACGGGCCTCGCCGGGCTGCGTGAGCGTGCTGCTGCACTCGGCGGCACAGTAACCTTTGGTGCTGATAGCACCAATGCTACGGGTAAAGGCGGCGGCCAGCTGCTGGTCAAACTACCGCTGAAGGAGGCGGAATGAAGTTACTACTCGCAGAAGATTCCGCGCTCCTGCGCGCGGGTCTGGAGCAACTACTCGGTGCTCTCGGTCATAGCGTCACGGCGGTCACAGATGCCGAAGCACTGCGCGCCATCGCAGTGCAGGAAGACTTCGACCTCATTATCAGCGATGTGCGCATGCCGCCCACGATGACCGATGACGGGCTTCAAGCCGTGCACGATCTGCGGGCAGCCGACCCCACCCAACCCGTGGTGGTGCTGAGCCAATACGTAGCGGCAAGCTATCTCGACCGCCTCCTGGAGCACGGCGGATTCGGGTACCTACTCAAGGAGCGCGTTTCTGATGTTGAAGAATTCGTGCGCACGCTTGACGATGTCGCCCGCGGCGGCACCGTGGTGGACCCAGAGGTGGTCACGGCGCTGCTTTCTGCAAGGCACACTGGTCTAGCCCGGCTCACCGCTCGCGAGCGGGAAGTACTGGGGCTTATGGCCCAAGGATTGAGCAATAAAGACATTGAAGACACGCTCGTCCTTACCTCCGGAGCAGTAAGCAAGCATGTCTCCAATGTATTTATAAAGCTCGGGTTTCGACCCGAGGACTCCAACCGGCGGGTGAAGGCCGTATTGGCATGGCTGCGCCACACCGAGCGCTAGAAAAGCGCTGAGGCCCTACAAACAAGGGCTGGAATTAGACCTGCCGGTGGGAGTTCAGCACAGCCGCGCGCCACAGCTGGTACTCCTCCGGGTTGTCCTCGCGGTAGTTCTTCACCGCGCGGATACCGTGCTCCACGGCCTCGGCGACCTCGTCGATGTTCTTGTCGTCACCGTCGGCAGCAACGAAGATAACCGGACCGCAGATGGAACGGATTGGGTCCTGCAAGAAGGCGGAATTGCCGGTCGCAGCTGCATTGCGCGCCAGGGAAGCTACCGGGTTCGGGTCGGCGCCTTCAGCCTTGGCGTTCGGGTTAAACAGCGCCGCGTAGGTCTGGCCATCATCCTGGAAGGCCACAGAGACGCGATCCTCGGTGGTGCCGCCGAGGAATTGATTTGCGTGCTCGATCTCAAACTCGATGGTGCGGCGGGACAGATCGGGGTTAACGAGGAATCCAGTGGTCATAGCGGTGTGAGCTCCTTATGTGCGAGCGAGGCAATTATCGGTCATCACACTACCTGCACCCTGGGGGTTGCGCATCCGCTAGCGCGCAGCAGCCACGAGCGGCACTTCCACCTCAAGCTGTGTATCGGTCCCGCATGCCAGGCCGGAGGGTTCTGCGCCTTCGTGGATGAGCTGGGCGGCCACCGCCGCGATCATCACGCCATTATCGGTGCACAGCTTGAAGCGCGGCACACGCAGCTCGATGTCCGCGGATTCGCAGCGCTTCGCCGCCAGTGCGCGCAGCCGCGAATTCGCCGCCACGCCACCGCCGAGCAGCAGTACCTTGGCGCCAGTGTCCTGGCAGGCGCGCACGGCCTTGGCGGTCAGCACATCTGCCACCGCCTCCTGGAAGGAGGCACACAGGTCCTCAACCTGGACCGTCGCGCCCTCGCGCTCGGCTTTTTCCACGTGGCGCGCTACTGCCGTTTTGAGGCCGGAAAAGGAGAAGTTGTGGCGGTTGGGCCCGCGCAGGTCCTCGGCCTTGGACAAACCACGCGGCAAATCGATGGTGGGCTCGCCTTGGGCGGCCAGCTTATCGATGACCGGCCCTCCCGGATACCCCAACCCCAACAGGCGGGAGACTTTGTCGTAGGCTTCGCCGGCGGCGTCGTCAAGCGTGGTGCCCAGTTCCTTCATGGGTTTGCCCACGGCTTCGACCTCGAGCAGCTGGGTGTGGCCGCCGGAGACGAGCAGCGCCACCGAGTGCGGAAGCTCATCGCCCTCCAGGTTGGCCACCGCGACGTGCCCGCCGAGGTGGTTGACGCCGTAGAAGGGCACGCCCCACGCGGAGGCGAAGGCCTTGGCTGCCGACGCCCCGACGAGGAGCGCGCCGGCCAGTCCCGGCCCCACGGTGGCGGCCACTGCATCTGGCTTCTCGACGCCCGCCTCCTCCAGCGCCGCCTTCATCACCTGCGGCATCGCTTCAAGGTGGGCGCGGGAGGCAATCTCCGGCACCACGCCGCCGAAGCGCGCGTGCTGCTCCATGGAGGAGGCGACGACGTCGGCGCGGATCTCCATGTGGCCGTTGTCAGACAGCTCGATGATTCCCACGCCGGTTTCGTCGCAGGAGGACTCGATGCCGAGGATTAACATCTCTCACTCTTTCGTGGTCGGTACATGGTGTGGGCGTCCGCGCCGGAGGGCTGGTAGTAGTTGCGGCGCAGGCCGTTGATGACAAAATCATAAGCCTCATAGAGGCGAATGGCCGGATCGTTGCCCACGCGAACCTCAAGGAAGATGGGTGCATCGTGGGAATCTGCAAGCTCGACGATGGCGTCCATCATCAGCCGCGCGATGCCCTGCCGTTGGGCCGCAGGGTCGACGCCGATGGTGCGGATTTCGTATTCCGGCCACGCCGCGGGCCCCATCCGCCCCACGCCGGCGTAGCCGAGAGCTTCGCCGCGGTTGACGTTATGGCCCACGCGGTTGACGTTATGGCCCACGCGGTTGTCGTTGTGGTCATCGCGGTTGACGCTTGCGTCAACCGCCCAGTAGGTTGTGTGCCCCGCCGCGATTTCCTGCTCGAAGGCACGCGCCGGCCAGGGAGTTTCACCGGGGAAGAGTACTTTTTCTAGTTCGGCGCAGCGGGGTGCGTCCTCAAGCACGAGCGGACGCAGCCTCATGATGCCGGTGTTTCCCCGATGCCGCCGACCAAAGCGGCCGAGCGCGGCTTCGCCTTCGGCTCCACGGCATCGGGACGCCGCAGGTACAGCGGGACGAGCGGCGCGGGCTCGGCAGAAAGATCAGCGCACGCAACCAGTCCCGCCGCGCGCGGGGTAGCCCACTCGCGGGGAAGGCCGGCGATACCTTCCGGAAGGCGCGGGGCAATAGACTCGGGGAAAACCAGGCGCGTGGTATCCGCGCCCGACACCCCAGCGGCGCCCAGTTCCAGGGCCTCCGGCTTCGACACGTTCGGGCCGCTGAGACGCTTACCGTCGGCGTAGGTGGCCCAGTAGACCTCTTTGCGGCGGGCGTCGATAGCCACCAGCCACTCCCCCGTGCGCCCGTGCGCAATGGCATCCAATGTGCACACGCCATGCACCGGCAGGTGAAGAGCCACCCCCAGAGCGGAAGCGGTAGCCATGCCCACGCGCAGGCCGGTAAACGGTCCGGGCCCCGTGCCGACGACGATGGCGGAGAAGTCGGAGTAGGTCAGGGAGGCGTCGGCAAGCAGCTCCTCGATAGCGGGGATGAGCTGCTCGTTGTGAGCGCGCGTGCCGCTAATGACGCAGTCGATGCTCTCCCCGGTGTCGGTATCAACGATGCCCGTCACCAGGTCCGTGGTGGCGGTATCGAGTGCAAGAACCTTCATTAGCCTGCGAGGTGCCAGTCGGTATCGACGTAGTCGGGATTGTTCTTACCCATCTGCTCCACGTAATCCTGGGTATCGCGAATAAACTGCAGCGGCTGGCCCTGCTGGAACGGCAGCAGCGGCGGGATGTCCTGCTTGGCTGCTTCCGGCGACTTCAGCTGCTGCAGCAGACCATCACACAGGTCCACCTGTGCGCGCGGGAGCTTCTCCGCCTTGAATTCACCGGTCTGCGAAGCCAGCAGGATGTAGTTCACGTCATCAGGCACGGCCCCGTCGGCGAAGTCAATGTTCAGGTTCTTCGTCTCCACGCCGCCCTTCTTGAGCTGGTCCTCGGTGGCACCCGGGCAGACGGCGGCGACCGCACCCCACTCCTGGCCGTACACATCCTGCGGAATGAACATGGCGAAGTCCAGGTTCTTCGGGTACGCGCTCAGGGACTGGGCAACGGTCGACGGCTCCTTCGTCTCCGCCTGCGCTGGCCGGACCATCGGCAGCACGATGAGCGCGGCAAGGAATACGGCGAAGCCGCCGATAACGACAGTGGTGATGAATTGACCAAGCTTGTTCATAAAG
Source organism: Corynebacterium sp. HMSC055A01 (assembly GCF_001809405.1). Taxonomy (NCBI): domain Bacteria; kingdom Bacillati; phylum Actinomycetota; class Actinomycetes; order Mycobacteriales; family Corynebacteriaceae; genus Corynebacterium; species Corynebacterium sp. HMSC055A01. Next base: position 121,481 of record NZ_KV797588.1, read on the forward strand.
TTGTTTTAGCTCCTCACGCGGGGGTAGCGGGAATAAACAGTACGGGGATATCCTACGCGACAACCATCAAACAATAATCAAGGCCAAGACCTGGCACATGAGAATCTTTCCGATCATCGCCGTGGGGTACACGGTGGCATAGCCGCGCTCTGCCAGCTGAGTACCGGTTTGCGGGTTGAGGTAGGCCATGATCGCCGGGTTCGTGGTCATGCCGGCGGCGATGCCCACCGACTCATCAAACTTGAGGCGCAGCGCCAGCATGGACACCGCAACGATGCCGATGGCAGACACCAGCGTCAGCACAATGCCCACGCCCATGTACTTCAGGGAGGTCGGATCCGACAAGGCATCCCGGAATTGGCCGCCTGCCGACGTACCCACGCCCGCCAAGAACAAGGTCAAACCCAGCGTGGAAATCGTCTGCTTCGCGTGGAATGGAAGCTGCCAGTTAATTGGGCCCGAGCGGCCCAGCGCGCCCAAGATGAGGCCGACGACGATGGGGCCGCCACCAAAACCGAAGGACAACGTGGTGCCGCCCGGAAGCGGAATCGGGATAGCGCCGAAGAGCAGACCGATGAAGAGGCCTAGGGCAAAGGGCAACAAATCGACGTTGCCGAGTTTGGCTTCGGAGTCGCCGAGGAAACGGCGGACGTCGTCAAGCCTGCCCGGCGCGGTGATGACGCGCACGCGATCCGAGTAGTTCAGGACGGTCTCTTCGTTCGGCACGACGTCGGAGTCGCCGCGGCGCACGCGCGCGATGAGGAAGCCTTCCTTCACGGTGTCCAAATCCTTGAGCTGATAGCCCGCAACACGTGGGCTGGACACGGTCAGGCGCCGGTAGACCAGGCCATCCTCCTCGTGGAGGTTGATATGGATCTCCTCACCCAACTGGGAAATCGCGCTATCCAACGCGGGCGCGGTGCCGTTGAGTAGGAATTCCATGCCGGCGCGCAGCGGGAGCTCCGGGTAGGCCAGGTCGTGCTCGTGCGGGTTGTTGACATGGCGGGTGGCGATGACGCGCTCGCCGGTCACCTCTTGGAGGTCCCCCACCGTTGCGTCGAAGTCACGGTTCAGGCGCACTGCCCGCCACTCGAGCGGTTCTGCGATCATGCCCTCGGCGCGTGCGTCCTCAATGTGGTTCACGCGCAGCACCTTGGCGCCAATCGCGGCAACCAGAATGGTTCCGATGATGCAGCCCGGGTAGGCCAGGGAATAGCCCACCACCGGGGTGCTATCGCCACCCAAGGCTTCGACGACCGCGGCCATACCAGGCGTCGAGCTCACCGACCCCGCCAGCGTGCCCACGCTGATCGCCGGGTCGAGATCAAACATGCGCATCGCCAGGGTGGTCAGCCCCGCCAACACGAAGAAGAAGACGATGACCACCATGGACATCTTCCATCCACGCCGGCGGAAATCTTGGAAGAAGCTACGGCCGAAGTTCAGGCCGATGACATACACGAAGATGGCCAAACCAAATTGATACACGAACGCCGGGACCACGATGTCCGGGTTGGCCGCGGACAAGCCTAAGGCCACGAACATCGCAGCGGCGGCGCCGAGCGAGATGCCGAAGACATTGATCTTGCCGACGGCTAATCCCACCGCCATGATGAGAAAAAGCGTGAGCAGGGGCTGTTCAGCAAGGAAAGCCAGCACGTTAATTCACCCATTTCCATGTGAATACGCGGACGTCATCGTCCGAATCCCGGTTGATTGTAACGGCGAGGTACGAGTCAGATAGCCGCTCCATGAAGCCCCCGCCCCATTCGGCGACGACGACGGCGTCCTCTATTTCGGTGTCTAAGTCTAGACTGTCCAGCTCCCCCAACGGATCCTCTGAATGATCCAAGAGGCGGTAGGCATCCACGTGCACCAACGTCGGCCCGCCCACGCGCGAGGGGTGCTCGCGTGCAATGACGAAGGTCGGCGACGTCACCCGCCCCTTCACCTGCATTCCGCGGGCAATACCCTGCGTGAAGGTGGTTTTCCCGGCGCCCAGGGGACCATCAAGAATAACCAGGTCCCCGGCCTCTAAAGCCGCGCCCAGCTCCTCGCCGAAGGCCTGAGCATCCTCCGGCGTTTCGGCCTCGCGGCGTCCTTCGTGTGGAAAATCACTGCGCATCGCTAGCTCCTTCGCGGTATGTGCGCTGGGTGCGCCCGGTGGGGCGGCACAGTATTTCGTAGTTGATGGTCCCGGCTGCCTCGGCCAGTTCGGTAGCGCTCATGCCGCCACGGCCAAAGATAACGGCTGTCTCCCCGGCGCGCACACCGTGGGGATTGGCCCCAAGGTCGACGACAATTTGGTCCATACAGACCCTGCCCACCTGCGGGTAGAGCTCGCCGCCGATCCCTACCTGCAGCGCCCCTTGAAAGGCTCGCGGCAGGCCATCGGCATAGCCCACGCTGACGGTGGCGAGTTGACGGTCGCTATCTGCGGTCCAGGTCAGGCCGTAGCAGGTGGACTCCCCCGCCGAAATCGGCTTCACCGCGACGACGGACGCTTCCCACGTCATGGCGGGCTTCAGCTCATGGTCGCGCCCGGCCACCGGTTCGAGCCCATACAGGACCAGCCCGACGCGCACCTGCTCGAAGCGCGCCGAGGGGCGGGTCAAGGCCGCGGGCGAGTTGGCTAGGTGGTTCAGCGGGCACTCAAGCCCGACCTCACGGGCAAGCGCTAGGGCCTGGCGGAACTCCGATTCCTGATGATCATTGTGCGGGTGCTCCGGCTCGTCCGCACAAGCAAAGTGGGACATGAGGCCCAGGACGGTGATGTGGGGGGCGTCGGCAAGCAGGCGGAAGGTCTCCTCCCACGCGTGCTTGTCGACGCCCGAGCGGTGCATCCCCGTCTCCACCATCACGAAGACCTCGGTGGGCGCATCAGTGGCGGCGATGAGCGCCTGCGCGTGCGCCAAAGAAGGGATGCCGATCTGGATTCCGGCGGCTAGGGCCGGGGCGAGGTCCTCCGTCGGCTCCCACAGCCAGGCGGCAATGGGAAGGGTGTCAATGACCTTCCGCAGCGCCACGGCCTCGGCCAGCGTGGCCACCCCGAAGGCGTCCGCTCCCGCCTTCGCCATGACCGGGGCGCAACGCTCGATGCCGTGGCCATAGGCATCCGCCTTGACCACGCACATGAGGCGGGCCGGGGCCACCGCCTCCTTCACGCGAGCGACATTGTGGGCAATAGCGTTGAGGTCAACGGTGGTTTTCAACATGCCCACCATTGTGCCACTTAAGGGTGCGGCGCTATTCGACGGTCACCGACTTCGCCAGGTTGCGCGGCTGGTCCACGTCGTAGCCCTTGGCGGTGGCTACACCGCAGGCGAAAATCTGCAGCGGCACGGTGGCAAGCAGAGGCTGCATAAGCGTCGGCGCCTTCGGGATGCGGATGATGTGGTTGGCGTAGGCCTCGACGGCCTCGTCGCCCTCTTCCGCGATGACGATGGTGATGGCGCCGCGGGCGCGGATCTCCTGGATGTTGGAGACGACCTTGGAATGCAGGGAATCCCGGCCGCGCGGGGAAGGCACGATGACGAAGACCGGCTGGCCCTCTTCGATGAGCGCGATGGGGCCGTGCTTGAGCTCGCCGGCGGCGAAGCCCTCAGCGTGCAGGTAGGCGATCTCCTTGAGCTTGAGCGCGCCCTCCAGCGCGACGGGGAAGCCGACGTGACGGCCCAGGAAGAGCACCGACTTGGCGTTCTCCATGGCGTTGGACAGGTCGTAGACCTGCTGCTCGTTGTCGATGATTGCCTGAACCTTATCCGGCATATCACGCAGATCCTCGAGGACGGAGTTGACCTCATCGGAGAACATGTTGCCGCGCAGGCGAGCCAGGTAGAGGCCCAGCAGGTAGGTCGCGGTGATCTGCGCCAGGAAGGCCTTGGTGGAGGCCACAGCGATCTCCGGGCCGGCGTGGGTGTAGAGGGCAGCGTCGGACTCGCGCGGGATGGAGGAACCCTGGGTGTTGCAGATGGCGATTACCTTGGCACCCTGCTGGCGGGCGTGGCGCACGGCCATGAGGGTATCCATGGTCTCGCCCGACTGGGACAGGGCCACAACCAAGGTCTTTTCGTTGACGATCGGATCGCGGTAGCGGAACTCGTGTGCCAGCTCCACCTCGCACGGGATGCGGCACCAGTGCTCGATGGCGTAGCGCGCGACATGTCCTGCGTAGGCGGCGGTGCCGCAGGCGATGACGATGATCTTGTCGATGGACTTGAGCACCGACTCCTCGATGCGAATCTCATCGAGGATCAGGTTGCCGGTCTCATCGAGGCGGCCCAGCAGCGTATCGCGCACGGCTGCCGGCTGGTCGTGGATTTCCTTCTCCATGAAGGAGTTGAAGCCGCCCTTTTCGGCCGCGGCGGCATCCCACTTAATCTCGAAGGGCTTGCCCTGGGCGGGGTTGCCCTCATAGTCGGTGATCTCGACATCATCCGCGGTGATGGTGACGACCTGATCGTTGTCCATCTCGACGGCGGACTTGGTGTAGTCGATGAAGCCAGAGACATCCGAACCCAGGAAGTTCTCCCCGTCACCCAGGCCGATAACTAGCGGCGAATCGCGGCGCGCAGCCACGATGCGGTCTGCCTGCTCGGCGTGGATAGCCAAAAGGGTAAACGCGCCTTCCAGGCGCTTGCCGGTCAGCTGCATGGCCTTGGTGAGGTCACCGCCGGCCTCGTTGTGGAACACATCCGCCAGGAGGGTGGCGGCGACTTCGGTGTCGGTCTCGGACACGAAGTTGTGGCCCTTGGCCTCTAGCTCGGTCTTGAGCTCGGCGAAGTTCTCGATGATGCCGTTGTGAACGACGGCGAGCTTGCCGCCATCCACCACGTGCGGGTGGGCGTTTAGATCGGTCGGGCCACCGTGGGTAGCCCAGCGGGTGTGCCCGATGCCTAGGACGGAATCCTTCAGCGGACGCGCAGCGATTTCGGCTTCCAGCGCAGCGACCTTTCCGGCCTTCTTGCGCCAGCCGATCTTGCCATCGGCGTACATTGCGACGCCTGCTGAGTCATAGCCGCGATACTCCAGTCGACGCAGGCCCTCCAGCACAACGTCTAAGGCAAAGTACTCACGGCCATCGGTGTTATGGCCAATGTATCCAACGATTCCACACATAGGTCGAAATTTTACAGCATGATTTAACATGCCGAATCGCAAGGATCCTACTTAATCTCCCGCACTGTTCACCGCTTTGCTTATTCTTTCCTCTATTCTGTAAAGCGTGTCTGCGAATTTGAAGAAGCATCTCGGTACGTTGTCTAAACGCGGCCCGCACCGCGTCCTCGTCGGAGACCTGTCTTATGCAGGGCTTGAGGGCAAGGTGTACACCCCGGTTGAGGGCAAGGGCCTGCCCGCCGTGGCGTTTGCCCACGACTGGACGAAGAGCATCAAGGACTACCACGCCACCCTGCGCCACTTGGCCAGCTGGGGCATCGTGGTGGTTGCTCCGGATACGGAGACGGGCGTCTTTGCCAAGCACCGCGACTTGGCTGCCGACCTCGAATCGGCCCTGCAGATTGCCGCCGGCGTTAGGCTGGGCGCCGGCAAGATTTCGGTCTCCGCTTCCAAGCTGGGTGTCTTTGGCCACGGTATGGGCGGTGGCGTGGCCACCCTGGCTGCCGTGGATAACCCGAAGGTCCGCGCCGTCGCGGCCCTCTACCCTGCCGATACTTCCCCGTCCGCGGTTCAGGCCGCACACGCAGTGAAGGCACGCGGCCTCGTTATTGGCGCGGGCCAAGATGATATCTTCCGCGCGGGAAACCCCGCGAAGCTGGCCAACGCCTGGGGCGGTCCGGTGGCTTACCGCGAAATTGCTAAGGGCACGCAGTCCGGCTTCAGCGAGGACAAGCTCTTCAAGTTGGCGCTTGGCTCCGGCTTCTTCCAAGGTTCCGCAGTCGAAACTGCCCGCGGCCTTGTCACTGGCTTCTTCCTGTCCACCCTTGCTGGCGAATCCAAGTACGACGACTTTGCGGCTGCCGACGCCTCCGCCAAAGGCGTCGAGAGCTTCGTCGGCGAAGACCTCACCAAGCGCGCCGGTTTCTAGCACGACAGGAGAGGTTTCGACGAGCTAGCACCGCAAGGCGCACATGTGCTCCGACTAAAGCAGGACGATCGTTTATTCGTCCTGCTTTAGTCGTTTTAACCGAGGAACCTCAATGAAAAGCCAGGCGATAAGTGCAATGCCCGGCAGAAGCAACTGAGCGGCCGTCCACAGTTTTATGTGGGCCATTTCTCTGTCGTATTTAATCTCAATGCCAAGCACAACAAAAGCCACCAAGAGGTACAGCATGGGAAGAACGCCCCACAAGACGTCATAAAGCCAAGGAACTGTCATGCGGTCTTCCCCCAAACCCTGGTTGATACGTACAGCGACTACTCACGCCACGGTAGCACCTGGGGCTGCTGGCGCACAGAGGAGTTTCCCGGTTTCCGTGTCACCCGCGCCTGAGCACCGATTGCACTTGACCGCGCGGGCGGCCTCGCCCCTGCCCCTGGCTTTGGCTGTGCGCTACGCCCCTGGCGGCTGGGCTTCGCCTCTGTGGGTCCGGGTGCGTTTGGGTTTGGGCAGCACGCTGCGCAGATTTTTCCAGCTCATCCTGTGCCTTAGCCATGGCTTTCTCAAATTCCAGTAGCCGTGCGGCTGTGCGCTCGCGGAATCCGCGGGCGAACTCATCAAAATCATTGTGCGGCATTACCACTGCCCTGCCTTTCGTGCGTGTACAGACGATGTCTCGGAGCTTTCTTGCGGCGCTATGTCTGGTGCGGCCTCAGTTGCGGGAGCTGGCGCTGGCTCGGATGCGGGTGCTGGCGCAGGATCCGGTGCTGGCACCGGTGCTTCCGCTGCTTGCATGTGTGCAAGCTTCTCCGGCGGTGCTTCTGGCTCCGGGACATTGTTCAGCTCCGGCGGTGGCGGCGTAACACCATTGTCAGGAGCAGGTTCCGGCGCAGGCGGCGGACAGGGCTCTGGTTCTGGCTGGGGTTCGGGCTCTGGCTCAGGCACCGGCTCCGGTACAGGTTCTGGCTCCGGCAGGTTTTCGATGAAGTCCACAGCCGCCTCGGCCAAGAGGCCCAGCCCCAGGATGGCAACCCCTACGCCGAGGATTCCCAAGCTTCCGCAGCAGGATTCTTCAGGCTTGCACTCACCCGGCTCCGCAACTGGTGGCTGCTCTGGCGCCTCACAGTCTTCACCTTCTACCGGTTCCTCAGGGCACTCCTTCTCCTCAGCCACCGGCTCCACATCCTCCGGGCAGTCAATCACCTTCTGTTGCACGGGTTCGGTGGGACTCTCCACCCCTGCATCGGCTGGCTTCGTGGTTTCTATTTCACGTTGCTGCTCACTGCAACTGCAGGACTGCGCTTCTTTCTCCGCATGGCAGCCGCACGGTGTGTGCTGCGCTTCTGGCGCAGTGGATTCCGGCTTGGGCTGCGCTACGGGTTCAGTTGGTGTGCTTGGAGGCTGGCTCGGTTTCGCCGGCTGTGGCTTCTCTTCATCCGGTGGGCACTCTTTTTCCTGCGCCGCAGCGGGACGAGTCGGCGCCGGTTCCTCCGGTGGCGCTACCGGTTTTTCAACCCCCTGCTCAACCGGTTGCTGTGGCGGGGCAGGTGTGGAAGAAGCCGGTGCGGGAGAAGGCTGCGCTGGCGCAACAGGTTCAGTGGACTGGGCTGGCTTCGTCGGCGCACAAGGCTCAGGCGCAGGTTGCGCACACTGCTTCGGTTTGTCCTCGCAGCCACATTCGGGTTCCGGCGGGGTCTCCGGAAGCTCGCGCTCACACACCTCAGAACAACGCCTCTCAAACTCGCCATAGCAATTCTCGATGGCAGTATCGCGGTCCCGGCAGGTCTGCGTAATAGTGTCATTCGTCTGATCGATCAGGCCCCCACCAATGCGCGCTATCTCAGGGACGATGACCTTTCCCAGAGGATGCCGCTGCAATAGCATCGTCAGGATGTTGAGCAGTGGAATTACCGCGGAAATGAGCTCTGCCACCGCAGAATCGGAAACATCGACCACATCCTCGATGGCCTCGGAGCACTGCTGCGCGGATTCCACCAGGTCATCGGCTTCGTCTCTCTCCTTCTCAAAGTCATCCTGCACGCCGCGCAGGTGATCCATGAGCGCTCCCCCGGCCAGCGATAGGACCGTTCCTAAAAGGAAATCTCGCAAACCATTGCCGCCACGCCGCGGGCGCCGAGCGCCCATCGCCGATGCGGTACTGCTCACCAGGTCATCCGGTTTTATCCCATCGACCGAGCCCACCATGTCTCCCAACAAACCAATAGGTGTGCTGGGTCCGGAGTAGCCGCCTAAGCTAGCGGCCTGGAACTGGGACACCGCCTGTGAATAATCACCCAAAAGTGACTTGACCATCGTGGACATCAGTTCATCCCCACTTCCTGCTCACCAAGCTGGCTAGAAAGACCACGGTCGATCTCCCCGAAGGCACGCAGCTGTGCGCGTGCAGCATCCGCTGTGGCCGATATGTTGTCCAACCGCCACGCTCCGCGCTCATGCAGCTGGCTCAGCAACGCCTGAATCTGCGCCCCATGCCCGCCGAAGTCCCTGCCCGCGGATGACGCGGGAAAGTTCGGTCTGTCCCCACGATGCGCGTCACTTTGGGCGCGGGTTTGGTCCACGACGGCGTCGAGAAGCCGCGTGGCTTCGTCCTCATCAAAAAATACGTCGGGCATGAGCGCCCTCCTTCTCGTCCACAACAAACAGTGATTCCTGCCCTTATTGGACTGAGAAACCTCCCCTCCGGTTCCCCCATCACCCACAAAACACGAAACCCCAGGCCACATGGCCCGGGGTTTAGCGTGGGTGCGTAGAACTAGACTGCAGCAACAACCGCAGCGAGCTTGCCCGCCACCTTGCGCGCCTGCTCCTCTTCAGCAGCCTCCACCATGACGCGGAAGAGCTCCTCCGTGCCGGACGGGCGCAACAGAACGCGGCCTGTGTTTCCAAGCTCCGACTCGGCGGCAGCGATAGCTTCCTTGACCTCAGGAGCCTTAAGAATGACGGCTTTATCGGACACCGGAACGTTAATGAGCACCTGCGGCAATACCGTCATCACGGAGGCCAGCTCCTTGATGGACTTCCCGGACTTCGCCATGCGCGCCATGATGGACAGGCCAGTCAGAGTGCCATCACCAGTGGTGCAGTCATCCGGCAACACCACGTGGCCGGACTGCTCGCCGCCCAGGGAGTAATCGCCACGGTTGAGCTCCTCCAGCACGTAGCGGTCACCCACGGCGGTTTCCTTGACCTCGATGCCCTGCTCCTGCATGGCCAGCTTCAGGCCCAGGTTCGACATGACGGTAGCCACCAAGGTGTTGAAGCGGAGATCGTTGTCTTCCTTCATGCCCACGGCGAGGATCGCCATGATCTGGTCGCCGTCAACAACGTTGCCCTCGGCATCCACGGCCAAGCAACGGTCAGCGTCGCCGTCGTGAGCCAAGCCCAGATCGGCGCCGTGCTCGACGACGGCCTCCTGGGTCTTCTCGATGTGCGTCGAACCGCAGTCCTCGTTGATGTTGAAAGCATTGGGCTTGTTGTGAATGGCAATGACCTCAGCACCCGCAGCCTCGTAGGCCTGCGGTGCCACCTTGGAGGCAGCACCATTAGCGGTATCGACGACAACCTTGATGCCGCTCAGATCCGTGGTGACAACCTCGGCCAAGTGCTTGAGGTAGCGCTCGCGGCCATCGGGGGCCTCCGAAATGATGCGACCAATCTTGGTCGCAGTAGGTCCGTCTTCGGTGAGGCTTCCCATGGCAGCCTGGATGCGATCCTCCACCTCATCAGGCAGCTTCTTACCGCCCGCGGAGAAGAACTTGATGCCATTGTCCGGCATCGGGTTATGGGAGGCGGAGATCATCACGCCGAGATCTGCCCCAAAGTCATCGGTGAGGAACGCGATAGCCGGGGTAGGCAGCACGCCGACGCGTACGACGTCGACGCCACGCGATGCTAAGCCCGATGCGATCGCCGCATCCAGCATCTCACCCGACACGCGCGGATCGCGCCCGATAATCGCGAGCGGTCGACGCTCATAGGACTCGCGGTCCGAGGTCAATACCTCCGCCGCCGCCTGTCCCAAGCGCAAGGCCAGGATCGGAGTGAGCTTCTTGTTCGCTAAGCCGCGAACTCCATCGGTTCCAAAAAGTCGAGTCATAGTTGTTCATTATGCCTGCTACCCCATAGCTTCCGCAGATCGGGCCACCAACGATGTCTGTCTATGACTCGCGGCTTCACGTTGTGCAGGCCCTACGCATAGCGAAAGCCGCCGCCTCCATACAAGGGAAGCAGCGGCTTTCGAAAATGCAATGCGCGAAGATTAACGCTTGGAGTACTGCGGGGCACGACGTGCCTTGTGCAGACCAGCCTTCTTGCGCTCCACGGCACGAGCGTCACGGGTGAGCAGGCCGGCCTTCTTGAGGGCCGGGCGGTCAGCCGGGTTGTAGACGTTCAGTGCGCGGGCGATAGCCAGACGCAGAGCGCCGGCCTGGCCGGTCGGGCCACCACCGTTGACGGTGACCTTAATGTCGAACTGGCCATCGCGCTCAAGGATGGTCAGCGGCTGCAGGATGTCCTGCTGGTGCAGCTTGTTCGGGAAGTACTCGTCAAAGGCACGGCCGTTGACGGAGATGTTTCCGGAACCAGCAACGAGGCGAACACGAGCGATGGCGCGCTTACGGCGACCAACGGTCTGGATCGGGCCCTCGTGGATAGCCGGGGCAGCGGTCTCAACCTCAGCCTCGGTATCGGTTGCCAGGGAATCACCGATGGTGTTGGTGAACTCCTCGGTAGCGGCGGTTGCTGCAGCGATGTCGGCAGCGTCGGCTACATTGTTGTCGATGTTCTGCTCGGTCATTACTGTGCCACCTGCTTAAACTCAAAGGTTTCCGGCTTCTGGCCGGCGTACGGGTGCTCCTCGCCCACGAAAACGTGCAGCTTCTTGATGGAGGCGTTGGAAAGCTTGTTGTGCGGCATCATGCCCTTCACAGCTTCCTCGATAACGCGGACCGGGTTGGCGTCCAGGGACTGACCAAGGGTCATGGACTTCAGGCCGCCCGGGTAACCGGAGTGGCGGTAGCGCATCTCGCGCTCGCGCTTGTTGGAAGAAATGTGGATCTTGTCCGCATTCAGGATGATGATGTGGTCGCCGCAATCAACGTTCGGTGCGTACTGGGGCTTGTGCTTGCCGCGCAGCATGTCAGCCACGGTGGAAGCGAGCTTGCCCAGAACCACGTCGGTAGCGTCGATGACGTACCACTTGCGGGTGATGTCACCGCTCTTCGGGTGGAAAGTAGACAAAATGACTCCTTGAAAGTCTGTCTCGGAACTGCCGGCCATCGCTATGTAAGCCTTGACGCGGTACATACAGCGGCCGGTGGAGACCTGCAGCCCGCGCGCACCCACTAACGACGGGGTGCGGACACATAGGTGTTTCACTTTAGTACGCAGCAGTTTGAAAACCCAAAACGCCGATATCGCCCCTCACCAACGCCTCCACCTCAATTCATTCGGGGTGGGGGTAGAGACAGAAACGTTGATGAGAAGCGATACCGGCGCCTTCACTGGGCGGGCGGTGGAAGCTGAGTCAAGGCGGCGCGTCCAGCCCTTCCATTCCCTGCGCCTTCCTTTCCTAGCCTCCGCGCCTTCCTACCTACCGCTCATCACTCATGGTGGTGAATGGTGTTAAAGAAAAAGCTCACCCACCCAGTTCAAGACTCACAGCCGGGTCGGTTTATCCCCAGCTGGCGGCAGCGCGACGGTTGACGTCACTCATGTTGTCGTTGCCCTGGGAGACCGTGGTGGAGATGGTCGCCAGCACCGTGTTGAGCTCGGCGGCCGCCTTATCCCACTTAGCTTGCGCCGCGTTATATGCCGCAGCGGAATCTCCCTCCCAGGTCGATACCATCGGCTGCAGGGTGGCCTTCAGGTCACCGAGGAGTCCATTGATGCGACCGGAGGTGGAGTTGATGTCGGCTGCGGCGCCGGCGATGGCACCGAACTGATACTTGATTCCAGACATTGCGTGTTCCTTATCTTCTGTGTGCTCGTGTGTAATTCAACGTGTGCTGTAGTCAGTGAACGCAGCTAGCGCTACAAGGCCAGTCCCGCACCGCCGACGTTCTCGAAGGACTGGGCGTTATCCGCCTCAACCGTGTCGAAGTTGCGGGCATTATCCCTGATGTTTTCGCTGATGGCGGTCAGCGCTTCACGCAGCTGCTGCGCGGAGGAGTTGTAGCGCTGCATCAGGTTGTCAAAGGAAACCTGCGCGCGGCCTGCCCAGCTGCCGCGAACGGAATCCACAACACCCTGCAGACGGGTGAGCTCACCCTGTACCTCGTCATTGGTGGAGTCGACGCGGCCGGCGGTGGCCACCATTACGTCGGCTTCTGTGCGGAACGTTTGAGTCATGTTCTTCTCTTTCTGTCTTGTTCCCTACCTGGGGTATATCCCTTTTCCAAGGGCTTGGTGTGTGTTTCTTTCCCCCCCGAGAAGCACCCTGTGTCCTTCTCACCCTTATTGGACTGAGCTAGTGGCTCATCGGTTCCCGCCGCGTTCAAAAATCTTTTAGCTTCGAGGCGTGCTCCCTCCTACTCCTTTTTGACCAGAGATTCCGCAGCCATCCGGCAGGCGGCTTTCTGCACCACGTTGGGTTCAAACTTGGTGTGGCACCCCACGGACATCTGATGGCCCTTGTCTTCCCACATCATCCACGTCACCTGCGAACCGTCTCCAGGGTCCTCGGTATACGTCAGCCGCCCAGATTCCTCGACCGGATCACGGAGGGCGGGATCGGAGTCGATCTGTCCTTTAATCTCGGCGAAGAGGACGTCGACGGGGACATTGAAGAGCGGATCAGCTGCCAAAAGGATGCGCAAATTGGGGTCTTCGCCGGCCGCAGTGACAAGTCCATCCTCCACGCTGGTGCGGAATCCCTGCGGGAGTACCAGGGACATCCCTTCCACCTCGATGGCCTGCTGGCCAGGGCGCAGCTGCGTGCTACCGGCTCCCCCGGACTCCACCTCCGCTGCAGCACCCCCAGGGCGCTCATCCCCATCGGGTGCTGCGGCCGTACCCGGCGCGCCGGCAGCCACAGACGCGCTCTCATCCACCTGTTCGGAAGTCGACGCCGCCACGGCCGCATCCTTGCGCCCCACCGCCCACCAGGACACCCCGGCGACGACAACCACCATGACCGCTATCGCGATGTAGAAGGGATCGACGCCTCCCAAAAGCGCCGTCCAACGGGATTGCGCCGCGCGATGGGAGCGCAAACGGCGAGCTGCCCGAGGCCGCTCAGCAGTTATCTCCTTCGCACCGTCATAGTCGTACTGTTGCTCCCCCACCGCCGAGCGGGAAGCAGCCTGTGATGTGCCGGTTACAACCGGTGCCGGCGGCGGCGATGGTTCTGGCTCTAGGACCGTCGCACCGGCACCAGCGAGTTGCCGGCGCAGGATACTCACAGCTTCGACACTGACATCCGTTCCGGATGGATCCGCTACCACCTCAACGGTGACGTCCGGCCATTCCGCCCCACAGACTTTTTCTGCCTGGTCAAGGACGGCCTCCAGCGCCCACCCCTCGGCGATTCCCGTGCCGGGCAGGTCATAGCGATAGATCGTTTCCGGGCCTTCATAAATCGTGGCGGCATCGAGCACCGTGACGATCAGCGTGGTCTCTGGCGCGGTTGTCGGGGTTCGCAGTGCGTGCGTCGCGGTCATTGGTTGTCTCCTTTGTTGCCTGTGGTCTGTGGTGGGTTGTGTGAACTATCGGCGCTGGGCACGTACACCTGCGCCAAGCCCTGAGATATGCCGCGCAGGACCCATTGGCCGCGGCCTGGCGGCAGCGCTGTTGGCTTGATGCCGAAGATGGTGCCTTCGTCGCGGTCGGCGTCGAGAAGCAGCAGCGCCGGCTGCAGGTCCCGCACCACAGAGAGGAACTGCCCAAACATCGCGCGCCCGATGCCGCCGGCTTTGCGCGCGAGCACCAGGTGCAGCCCCACATCGCGGGCGTGCGGGAGGAGCTCGAGCAGGGGCGCCAGGGCAATGTCGCTGACCAGGTCGAGGTCGTCGATAACCAGGTAGATTTCCGGCCCCTCCCACCAGCTGCGCGCTGCGAGCTGGGCGGGGGTGACCTCGGGGCCGGGAAGGCGCTGTTCCAAGGTGCGCACGGTATCGAGGATGGCTTGGGTGGCCGCGCTTGCCGACGCCCCATACGCCGCCACCATCTCCTCATCCAACGTCCCCAAATGTGCACGGCGCTCATCGATGACCACCAAGCGGGCGGCTTCCCTGCCCAGGTGGCTAATTCCGGCCAGGATTACGCTGAGGAAGTTCGATTTGCCGGAGCCTTGGGAGCCAATGCACACCAGGTGCGGCTGTGTGACTGGATCCCAACTAAGGACTTCGAGGTCCGGCCCGCCGATTCCCCAGGCCACCCCGTCCGGTGGCGAGCCGTCTTCTGGCTCGGGCAACTCGGTGAGAAGGGCGGGCAGCATCTTCAGCGGTGGAACCGGCTCGGCACCAGCATGCACACCGCAGATGTGGGCGATGTCTTGCGGGGACGTTGCGGCAAAAAGCAGGTTTTCCCCTGCCAGTGTGATTCCCCGTCCGGGCGTTGCCGGGAGCTTCTGCTGCGCCTTGCGGTCGATGAGTGAGTCCATTGCTTCGCCCAGCCGCAGCTCGATACGGGCCGCGATGAGATCCCGAATAGACGGCCGCAGGCTCGTCCACCGCGCTGCAGCGATCACGACGTGGACGCGGGCGGAGGCGCCGTCGGCCACCAGCTGGGTGATCGGCTCAGCAAGGTCCTCAAAATCCGCGCCGGAGGTGCCGATGTGGTGCCAGCCGTCCACGATGAGGAAGGTGTGGCGGGGCTCCGGGCGGCGCACGAGACCGGCGACTTCATCAACGATGCGACGGATTTTCTCCGGCTCCTCACGGCCGGCCACCCCGGCCACGTGGGGCAGCCGGTCCAGCACCCGCAGCTGCCCGCCGCCCAGGTCAATGACATAGAAACGCACCTGGTCCGGCAAATGCCGCAGTGCCAGACCGGAGGCGATACTGCGCAGCGCCATCGACTTACCCGACTGCGGTCCACCGCACAGCGCCAAGTGCCCGCCTCCCGCTTTAAAATCCACGGTGAGCGGGTCTTGGCGCTGGTGGTAGGGGCGGTCAATAAGCCCCACCTCGGCGCGCAACTCTCCGCCCGCGCCGGGAGAATCTTCCCGCAAGGAGGCAACGCTGGACAGCTCCACCACGGGCGGCAGGGGAGGCAGCCAGATTCTTCGCGCCGACTGGCCACGCCGAGCAGCCTCATCCCGGGCGGCGGCCACCACGGTGTCCAGGAGCGTGCTCGAGGAATCTACGAGCTCTGCAAAGCCGAGCTCTTCTTCCACCGCGCGCTGCCCTGTGAAAAGCTCCACGCGCGCGGCGTGCCGCGCATTCATTTCAGAATCATCAGGCGCTACCCGGCGCGTGACCGGGCCAGACACATAGGAGGCGTGGAAACGAGTAGGGGCATCGGCATCCGTCTTGAGGTAGCCGGCTCCCGGCTGGGCGGGGAGGTGATAGGCATCGACCACGCCGAGAACTTGGCGGGACTCCCCCGCGGAGAAGGTCTTCAACCCGATGCGGTAGGACAGGTGCGAATCCAATCCCCGCAAGCGCCCTTCCTCCAAGCGCTGGGAGGCCAGCAGCAGGTGCACATGGAGCGAGCGGCCAAGCCTTCCCACCGCGACGAAGAGCTCGGCGAAGTCCGGGTGCTGGCCTAAAAGCTCCGAGAACTCATCCACCACGATGACCAACGCCGGCAGCGGTCCGTGCTGGGCCACCGCAGCAGCCGAGGCGTTGAATTCGCCCACGTTCGCAAAATTGCCCGCCTTACGCAGCAGCTCCTGGCGGCGGTTCATCTCGCCGGAGATGGCATCATACATGCGCTCCACCAGGGTCGATTCTTCC
The DNA here is from genome assembly GCF_001809405.1 of Corynebacterium sp. HMSC055A01. Lineage (NCBI taxonomy): Bacteria > Bacillati > Actinomycetota > Actinomycetes > Mycobacteriales > Corynebacteriaceae > Corynebacterium > Corynebacterium sp. HMSC055A01. Next base: position 137,456 of record NZ_KV797588.1, read on the forward strand.
TCCAGGTTGGTAATCACGGCGGAGGTATGCGGCAGCTCCTCACACCCTAGGAAGGTTGCGCCACCCTTGAAATCAACGAGCACGAGGTTGAGCTCCTCCGGGCTATGGGTGGCGGCCAGCGCTACGACAAGCGTTCGAAGTAATTCCGACTTTCCGCTGCCAGTAGCACCAATGCACAAACCATGCGGCCCCATCCCGCCCTGCGCGGACTCCTTCACATCAAGCATCAGCGCGTGCCCGGACTCGTCCACGCCGATGGGCACGCGCAGCCGCTCAGCTGGGCTGCGCCCTGTCCACATGCCGGAGGCCTCGAGCGCATCCACGTCCCGGAAGCCCAACAAAGTCGGCAGGTCTGCATCGCGACCGTGCCGGGGCGCTGCCGCAGCATCACTGCCAAAGGGGCGGTGATAGGGCGCAAGCGTACGGGCGCGCAGGAGGGCCGTGGAATCGTCGACAAGCGCACAGCGTCCCAGCTCCTCCTCCCCCGCGGCAGTAACCACGGAGAGCGCGCCCTCCGCCCGCAGGTAGATGCCTTCTTCCTCAGCGCGGCGCCCGAGCGGCGAATGGGATGTAACGCCCACGGCGATGGTGGTTGTGGGGGTATCCTCCAGCTCGTCACCGCGCGGCATGGCAACGCCGCTTGCCTGGTCCTCCTCAACTACGCGGATGCGGAACTGGGCTTGGGCCGGATCCTTGACGTGTGGCAGCCACTTCAGCCACTCCCACTCCTCACCGTGGTACTCAATGCCCACGGTTTCCGGACCGTGCAGCACGGCCAGGTGTAGCAGCAGCGCGCGGGCAACCCCGGCCGCATCCTCGCCGGCCAGGCCAACGATGGGAAAGGCTTGCAACTGGATAACCACCGGCATGTCCGCCAGCGTTCCCACCGCGCGCACGGTCTGGCGCAAGCTCACCGCGCACACCGGATCGAGGTCCTCCGCCGCGCCCGAATCCGGCACGTTAATGGGCGTGCACAGGGCCATCGGCCCCGTCCCCACCCGCACCTCCAAGGCGTCCGGGGCATCCGCGTCCCGTTCCCACAGGCGCGTTGTCGGAATCAATGCGCCAAGCTGCTCAGGGTCAGGGTTGCGGTGTTCTTCATGCGCGCGTTGCGCCGCCCCGCGCTCCAGCGCTTCCTCCCGCAGCGCCTTGAGGTGGCGCAGGTAGGTCCGGCGGGTCTCATCCGGATCCTGCCCGCCTCCCTGCGGGTTAAACATCATTGCCATACTGGCCAGCATCATGAGCGGAAACATGAGGCTCATGGGGCTCATCCGGCGGGCGTCCCCCGCCCCGAGAACCATGAGCGCCACCATGCCCAGCATGGCCGCGATCATGACCAGCGGCATAAGTAGGCGAACCAGTGGCACGGGTTGAGCGCGAGCCGCCTCCGGCACGGCCTCGGCGTTAATGCTGCCCTGCGGCAACGGCGGTGCCGGCTCCCGATAGGCCGGCTGCCCAGTGTCCACGACGCGTGTGGGTACGCGCATGTCAAAGTCCTTCCCCCCGAAGTACTCCACCGCCTCCTGAAGCGGTGGACAGCGTGCCACCAGTAAGCCACAATGTGAGGCAATGGGCAAGGGGTTGCCCAGAAATTTTTCTCGGGGGAGGTACATTCCATGACTCGCGCACTCGCGCATTCTGTCCACGTCACCGTCCGTATCCACGCAGGTCATACCCGCAAAGAGGCGGACATATCCTTGCCGCTTTCTTCCAGCCTCGGGGAGGTGCTGGGGGAACTGCTCGTGCTTGTCGACGTCCCACCGGCCCCCATCCTGTGGCGCGCTACTACCGCGGCGGGCAAGACCATATCGATGACCACGCCGCTGGATCGCACCAGCGTGGAAGACGGTTCCGTCCTCGTGCTCAGCCCCGATGAGCCATCGCCGGCGCCGATTGTGCGCGATGCCGCGGAGGCGCTCGCTGCCGACGTCTCTGCAGCGCAGTTTTCCGGCCTGGCCGGGTTCTGGGGCGCAGCGGGGCTCATCGCCGTCGGCGCGTTGCTCGCCGCTGCGCTGTCTCCCGCGGTTGGCTGCACCGCCGCTGCGATAATCGGCCTCGTGCTCGCGGCGTGGACCCGGCGCGGCTCCCTGCTCGCGGCCTCCCACGTGGCTGCCGGGCTGGCGGGGGCGCTGGCCACTGGGGTGCCCTTCTTTGCTGGCCCATCCGGAACCGCGATTCCGGCCGCGCCACTCGTGGCTGCGGCGGCGGCCGTGGGTACCGTGGCGGTGCTCTCCTATCTGGTGCGCATCGGCGGAATACGTGCTCGGGCAAGTGCCGCGACGTGGTGCCTGCTCGTGCTCATCGGCCTGCTTGGCCCCGCCCCGCTGCTTGCCGCCACCGTGGCCCTACTCGCAGGCGCTCCCCTGTTCACCACGCGGCTCGCTGGCCTCCGGGTGCCACAACTTCCCACCGCCGGACAAGACCTGAGCATCTCCGATGAGGACCCTACGGATAACTCGCTCAAAGCCCGGCGCGCCGGGCAGGCCTACGAGGGAATCGCAGTGGGCTGCGCGCTGGCGGGCGTTCCTTCCCTTCTCCTCGTCGCGCTCAACGCTCACGAGGGCGCAACCGTCATTGTTTCCCAAGCCCTGTGCCTGAGTGTCGCGGGCGGTGTCATCGTGCATGCGGCACGCCACGCCCGGCCCGTCGCTGCGTGGGCGCTGGGAATCTATGGCCTTGCTGCTGCGTGTGCCGCGGTGGCCGTACCTCTACGCGAGTGGCAGCTGCTTTCCGCCCCAACGACGGGAACGTGGGTTCTTAGCATCGTTGCGGGTCTGGTCATCGCGGCCATGCTGTCCGTGCCGGTGTGGGCAGGCAAGCTACGGCAGATTGAGCCGACCACTATCGTGTGGTTCGAGCGCGCCGAGGCTCTCGCCCTGGCCGCGTGCCTGCCGCTGGCCGCGCACGTGGCGGGGCTCTTCGAGCTCATTCGGGGGTTGGGATCATGAATACGCTGACCCAAATAGGCGCTGTCGGCGCTGCGCTTGGTGTTTGCCTGGCTTGGGGTACCAGTGCTCTGTGTGCGCCCGTAGCCGTCGCCCGCGAACCGGATACCGCCTGCGCGAAGGCCACGCTCGCCACGGCAGGGCCACAGCCTTCCGCGCAGTACGCGGAGTACCGGGCACGGCTGCATTCTTTTGCCACGGGTGCTGGGGTGAAGGTCGCGGTCATCGATACCGGGGTGGCCGCCCACCCACAACTACGGGTGACGCCAGGAGCAGACTTCGTGACCCCGGAGGAGCCTGACCCGCTGCGGGACTGCGACCTGCACGGGACGGTGGTGGCTGGCGTCATCGCTGGCAAGGAACTTGGAGTGGCCCCGGATGCGGAAATCTACTCCATCCGGCAGACCAGCTCGCACTACCGGACCCCAACGCCGGACAACGGTGAGGCGGACCGCGCCGGGGCCGGCACGCTGGCCAGCCTGGCTGCCGCCATCGAAGACGCCGTCAGAGCGGGGGCTCAGGTCATCAATGTCTCCGTGGTGTCGTGCGTTCCACCGGAGGCCGCCACGCGGGTCGATCGATCCGCCTTGGACGCGGCACTGCAGCGCGCGGAGGAGGCCGGGGCGGTGGTTGTGGCGGCGTCGGGAAACGCGACGGCCGGCGGCTGTGAAAAGGATGACGTGGTCTTTCCCGCGGGAGCCGACACCGTCCTCGCGGTTGGCGCTCTGGCCACGCCGCACGACCTCGCAGAGTATTCCATCGCGGCACCGCTCAGCGCGGAAGGCAGCGTTCCCCTCGCGCTGGAGCCCGGCGGCGGATGGGCCACGGGAAAGGAGGACACCGTCTTTCAGGGAACGTCCTTTGCAGCTCCCCTGGTCAGTGGCACGATCGCATTGTTGGCGCAGCGCTACCCCGGGGACTCCCCAGCACAGCTGCGCCAGCGCATCATTGACTCAGCAGAGCCCGGGCATGGGGTGGTTGATCCTCTCACAGCAGTGACCTATCGGCCCGCGAGCGAATCCCGTGAGGAGCGTGCCGTCGCGGTGAGGCCGCAGGCGGCGCCACCAGCCAAGGGCTGGCCGATTGTTCGCCTTCTCCTCGGCGCCGTGGCCATCCTCGCCCTCGTAGCCACCCTCAGTGCTCAGACTCTAAGGCCTCCGCGCGGCTCAAAGCAGAGCCTTCCGGCAGCAGCCGCAGGATCTCCCACGGCACCCGCTCCGGTTCCCCCACACCCAGTGCTTTAAGCTCTGCCGCGCTAGCCAGCTCGTGGCGCCTGCCGGTGGCGGAAACCACGTGGTAGCCGTGCCCGCTGTCCACGCCCACGCCGGCCTGGAGGCCGGCGAAACGCTGCGCGGCCGAGTCCCCCGGCAAGTCCACCGTGGCCGCCACCGGCCGCATGGTTCCGGCGCCTTGTTCGTGAGTTGCGCACAACCAGCCTTGCTCAGGGGACAGGAAGTCCACACGGGTGGTGGGGAGGTTGAAGGACGGTGGGACGTCCCCCAGCGCGGCCACCTCCTGCGCCTGCGCAGGCAAACGCTGTGCGCCCAGGCCGACCAGCATTTCCGCCTGTGTGGGGGTGATGGAGAAAACACCCTGCTCCGTGCGCGCCCAGAGCTGCTCACCAGTATCCAGAATCTCCGGCGGGGCGGCCGGAAAGCTCAGCGGCTCCAGTTCGGCAAATGCGTTGAGCAGCTCCGCGGGCATGGCCCACACGGCGGTCTCCGCGGTCATCCCCAGCGCGCGCCGCAGAACCCGGCCTTGTGTGCTCGTAGCCTCGGGCAGCACGACGCGCCCCTGGCCGGTGAGCAGCCACTGCGTGCCCTCGGTTTCCACTACGGCGGCGTGCTCTTCATCGAATCCGGGAACAGCGCGGTGCGCCACCACGGTCACGGTGCCAACGCGGCTGCTGGATTGCCAGTTCGCGCCCTGTGTTGATTCTTCCAAGCAGGCCGACCAACCAGGTTCCTGCCCAGTTGCGCTTGCAAGAAGGTTGGGGGCGTCTGCAATCCCCAGCGGGGTGCCCAGGCTCATCTCTTCTAAGAAGCTGTCCCCTGCCACATGCGGTTCGACCGGCTCGTTGGCAATGAGTCTGGCCGAAGCCAAGTTAGCCACTGGATGATAAGTGCCGTTGACCAGCGCTAAGAGCTGCCCTTCGGAGGAACGCACGACGGGCGCATCGCCGGGTTGCGGGTCCGGCTGCATCCAGGCGATGAGCCCCGAGCCAAGACTCAAGAAGGCTACTGCGGCTGCCCCGCCCAGCAGGGCGCGTTGGCGCCTTTTCAATGGATCATGAATCATGCGGATATCCCCGAACACGAGTCCGTGCTCGAGGCGGCGCAATAGGAACTTGTGGCCCGACACCTGGGCCTTGGTAGTTGGCAACGCGCGTGCCATGAGAATCCTCCCCCGAATCGCAGCGCCACCCTCCCACGGCGCAGTGGGTTCTAGATTAACCCAACTCGGTGTCCTCCGCAGCGCGACGACCACGGGTCATCTCCGCCCGCGCGGCCAGCTGGTCCGCATCGGGGTAGTCGACGCCCACAAGGCTCAAACCTTGGGCGTCGGCAAGCGGGATCTCGGAGGACCGGCTTTCTTCCCGCAGCATCCGGGCGGCGAAGTCAACTCCGCGCGAGCCCTCCCCCACCCGCAAGCAGCAGCCCACCAACGAGCGCACCATGGACCAGCAAAAGGCATCCGCGGTTACGTGCGCCTCGTAGAGCTGCGGCTCCGCGGGCGTCGACACGTCCTTCCACTCAAAGGCAAGGAGCTCGCGAATGGTCGTGGCGTGCGGCTTCGCCTTGCAGAAAGCCACGAAGTCATTGAGCCCCACCAGCTGATCGGCCGCGGCCTGCATTAGCTCCAGGTCCACTGGCTTGAACCACGTCGCGGTATCGCGTGCGCGAGTCGGAAGTGCACCGCGCGGATGGGTGGTGATGCGGTAGACGTAGCGGCGGCGTAAGGCAGAAAAGCGCGCGTCGAAATCTGCGGGAACTTCGGTGCAGGCGTGGACGCGGACGTCGGCAGGCAGCAACTTGGCCAAGCGCTTCACCAGCTTGGTGGGATCGCCGTCAATGCTGCGCTGTCCCAGCGCCGCCCGTGTGGTATCTAAGTGCGCCACCTGACCGCTGGCATGCACTCCGGCATCGGTGCGCCCAGCCACGGTGAGCTCCACTGGGTGGCGCAGCACCATGCTCAGCTTCTCCTCAACGGTCTGCTGAACAGTGCGCAGGCCGCCCTTCTGCTTGGCCCACCCGTGGAAGTCGGTGCCGTCGTAGGCCAAGTCTAGGCGAAGGCGAACGTTAGTCATGGATGCTGATTCTACCTAGTCGTTGGCATTCCACTCGCGATTGAGTTCCCAATCCTGGGCCGCGTGCTGGCGCTTCGCGCTCTTGCTCACGCCCAGCTTGCTCAAAGCGGCATAGCCAGCCCGCTTGGGGTGCTTTAGATTCTTCTTGGCCTGGCCGGCTTTGCGCTTGGCCTTGCGGGCGCCATCCCGAACAATGCGGGCAGACAAGCGCAGGCGCGGGTCCATGGGTTGTTCGGCTCCCCGGTATTCAAACACCGGCAGCGACCATCCAAAGTAGATCGCAGCCACGCGCAGCGCCAGCGCTAGGCATACCGTCACGACGCCAGCGACCTCATCGCTGAGCCCCAGCTCCATCAATCCCGCATAAGAAAAGGCTGCAAGAACAGAAATGGAGGCGTACAGCTCGGCGGACAAGACCAGCGGGATACGGTCGGACAACAAGTCACGCAAAATACCGCCAAAGACACCGGTCAGCACCGCAGCCACGGCAGCGATAATCAACCCATGGCCATGTTCCAAGGCCTTCTGAGCACCAAGGACACTGAATACCGCAAGGCCCAGGGCGTCGAGAAGCAAGAATACATGCCGGAAATAGTGCATTAGGAAGGACATATAAACCGTGGCGACGGCGGCGGCCACCACGGCCAAGAGGAAGCGCGGTTCCGCCACCCACGTCAACGGGTAGGCGCCCAGCACCATGTCGCGGATCGTGCCGCCGCCCAATGCGGTGACTGCGCCCAACATGATGACGCCAAACAGATCCATCTTTTGCCGGCCAGCGGACAGCGCAGCGGTCATCGCCTCGGAGACGATGCCGATTACGTACAGCACAGTAAACAGCGGGGTCATAGAGTATACGTTCTGGTCGGGGTTATATAGCCCAGAAAGCATAACAAAAGGCCGCAGCCCCACCTAAGGTGGTACTGCGGCCTAGTTAAGGCGAGAGAAGTTTACTTCTCCTCGGACTCCTCAGCAGCGGTCTCCTCGACCTCTGCCTCGGTTGCCTCTGCCTTTGCTTCCTCAGCGGATTCAGCCTCAGCCTCTTCAGCCTTAGCTTCCTCAGCCTGCTTGGAGGCAGCAGCGCGGGTAGCGCGGTTAGCCTCGGAGGTCACGGTCTCCTCGAGAACGAGGGAGATCTGGGACATCGGGGCGTTGTCGCCGGAGCGGTTGTCCAGCTTGATGATGCGGGTGTAGCCACCCTCACGGTTCTCGAACTTCGGTGCCAGCTCGTCGAAGAGGTAGGCAACGACATCCTTCTGCGGGATGAGCTTGAGAACTGCGCGACGGTCAGCAACGGTGCCGGCCTTCGCCTTGGTGATGATCTTCTCGGCGTAAGGACGAAGCAGCTTCGCCTTAGCGTCGGTGGTCTTGATTGCGCCGTGCTCGAACAGGCTCGCTGCCAGGTTGCTCAGCAGGTGCTTCTGCTGGCTGGCGGAGCCGCCGAGACGCGGACCCTTCTTGGGGGTAGGCATTGTGTACTCCTCGTGTGCGGATTAAGTGAGCGCGCGACGGGGCGCACAAGTCGCGCCGTCACGATTCAGTGGAATTCTTTACTCGGAATCGTCGGAAGCCGGGTCTTTGAAGTCGCCGGTTTCTGCGTCGTAGCCTTCGAGCTGGGTCGGGTCGAAGTCCTCAGGGGTGTCCTTGAGAGCCAGGCCCAGGTTAGCCAGCTTGATCTTTACCTCATTGATCGACTTCTGACCGAAGTTGCGGATATCCAGCAGGTCCGATTCGGTGCACTCTGCGAGCTCACCAACGGTGTGGATTTCCTGGCGCTTCAGGCAGTTGTAGGAGCGGACGGAGAAGTTCAGATCCTCGATCGGCATGCTGTAGGCGGCGATGTACTCCGTCTCCTGCGGGGACGGGCCAATCTCAATGCCCTCAGCAGCGGTGTTCAGCTCGCGGGCCAGGCCGAAGAGCTCGACCAGGGTGCCACCGGCGGAAGCCAGGGCGTCGCGTGCGGAAATCGAGTTCTTGGTCTCGACGTCGATGATCAGCTTGTCAAAGTCGGTGCGCTGCTCAACACGAGTAGCTTCGACCTTGTAGGAGACCTTCAGCACCGGGGAGTAGATCTGGTCGACCGGAATGCGGCCGATTTCCCCGGAAGTGGAGGCAGCCGGGACGTAGCCACGGCCGCGCTCGACGACGAGTTCCATCTCCAGCTTGGCGGAATCATTCAGCGATGCGATGTGCAGATCCGAGTTGTGGATCTCCACGCCAGCCGGCGGCTGGATATCGCCTGCAGTTACCTCACCCGGGCCTTCCTTGCTCAGGTACATAACCACCGGCTCGTCAGAGTCGGAGGACAGAACCAGACCCTTGATGTTCAGGATGATTTCGGAAACGTCTTCCTTCACGCCGTTGATGGTGGTGAACTCGTGGAGCACACCATCAATCTTGATGGAGGTTACTGCCGCGCCCGGGATGGACGAGAGCAGCGTGCGACGAAGCGAGTTACCGAGGGTGTAACCAAAACCCGGCTCGAGCGGTTCGATGACGAACTTGGAGCGAGACGAGTCGATGAATTCCTCGGTGAGCTGAGGACGCTGGGAAATAAGCATGGAGTTTCTCCTTGTCGGCGCCCGCTATATGACGCCGGTAGAAGGGGTAAAGATGAAAGTGTCGAAGGATTACTTCGAGTAAAGCTCGACGATGAGCTGCTCCTGCAGCGGAACGTCGATCTGAGCGCGCTCGGGCAGCTGGTGCACGAGGATGCGCAGGGTGTCCGGAACGACCTGCAGCCACGCCGGAACGTTGGCGTCTACCAGGCGGTCCTGAGCCTCTTCGAACCATTCCATCTTCTGGGAACGCTCACGAACATCGATGATGTCATACTGCGTAACGCGGAAGGACGGAACGTTGATCTTCTTGCCGTTCACGGTGAAGTGACCGTGGGAGACAAGCTGGCGAGCCTGGCGGCGGGTGTTGGCCAGACCAGCGCGGTAGATCACGTTGTCGAGACGGGACTCGAGCAGAACGACGAGGTTGTCACCGGTCTTGCCCGGGAGACGGTTAGCCTCGGCGTAGTAGCGGCGGAACTGACGCTCCAGCACGCCGTAGGTGTACTTTGCCTTCTGCTTCTCCTGGAGCTGCAGCAGGTACTCAGATTCCTTGATGCGGTTGCGGCCAGCCTGTCCCGGTGGGTACGGGCGGCGCTCAAATGCCATGTCGCCGCCGACCAGGTCGACGCGCAGACGGCGGGATACGCGGGTAGCGGGGCCAGTATAACGAGCCATTTTCTTACCTCTTCCTTTCCCTTAAACCTTGCGGCGCTTGGTCGGACGGCAGCCGTTGTGCGGCTGTGGGGTGGCATCCGTGATCGAGGAAACCTCGAGGCCTGCAGCCTGCAGGGAACGGATGGCGGTCTCGCGGCCGGAGCCCGGACCCTTGACGAAAACGTCAACCTTCTTCATACCGTGGTCCATGGCCTTGCGGGCCGCGTTCTCAGCAGCCATCTGCGCTGCGAACGGGGTGGACTTACGGGAACCCTTGAAGCCAACGTGGCCGGAGGATGCCCAGGAGATGACAGCACCGTGCGGGTCCGTGATGGACACGATGGTGTTGTTGAAGGTGGACTTGATGTATGCGTGGCCAGCGGCCACGTTCTTCTTTACGACGCGACGACCACCACGGCGCGCGCCGGAACGAGTCTTAGGTGGCATGTGTTACTTCTTCTTTCCTGCGATCGTCTTCTTCGGACCCTTGCGCGTACGAGCGTTGGTCTTGGTGCGCTGACCACGAACGGGCAGGCCACGACGGTGGCGGATGCCCTGGTAGCAACCGATTTCAATCTTGCGACGGATGTCAGCCTGAACCTGGCGGCGGAGGTCACCCTCGACCTTCCAGGTAGCTTCGATGACGTCACGCAGCGCCGACAGCTGATCATCGTCGAGGTTGTCGGTGCGCAGGTCAGGAGAAATGCCGGTCTTTTCCAGCAGCTCCTTGGCACGGGCAGGCCCGATGCCGTAGATGTAGGTGAGAGCAACCTCCATGCGCTTGTTGCGCGGGAGGTCAACACCAGCTAGACGTGCCATATGGCTAGTCCTTTCGGGTTGTTACGATGGTTTTCTCCTCATCCGTCCCCCGCCACGCATACGCTTCGCCCCGGGCCGTGCCGGGGAACTGTGGGCATGCTTAGCAGCGTGGGCTCAGGCCATCGCAGCCTGAGGTAGAAAGGGACGCACCAAGTGCGTCCCGTGGGTGAGGAGGCTTACTGTCTTTACTTGTAGCGGTAGACGATGCGTCCGCGGGTTAGGTCATAAGGAGACAGCTCCACGACAACGCGATCCTCCGGGAGGATGCGGATGTAGTGCTGACGCATCTTGCCCGAAATGTGGGCAAGTACCTTATGCCCGTTGTCGAGCTCGACGCGGAACATTGCGTTGGGCAGGGGTTCGACGATGCGACCCTCAACCTCGATTGCGCCTTCCTTAGCCATAACCTCTACTTTTCTGGTGGGGTTCTTCGCGCCGCGCTTGACGACGCCCCCACCTGCATGTTTGGTGTCTACTGCCTGGTGTCCTCCACAACCACTTTGGCTGCGTACAGACACCAGCTCTAAAGCATACGCTGCGGATACGCGTTTTCCAAATATAAAACCTCCCATCGCCCAAAGGCGCGGGAGGTATGCGAGAGAGTCGGCTACTAGCCGCTGCGGTTCTAGTAGATGAAGACCTTGGAACCCATCGGCACATCATTCCAGTAGCGCACAGCATCCTGGTGGGTCAGGCGTACGCAGCCATTGGACTGGTATGCCGGGGAGCCCTCATGGAAAGCATGGCCGTTATTGGTGAAGTACATGGCGTAGGGCATCGGAGCGTTGCCAAACTCCCAAGAAATCTCGTCTTTGATCTTGCGGTTGATGTAGAACGTACCGGCCGGGGTCTCCTGGCCCGGCATACCGGTGGACATGCCCTGAGCAACATAGGTCACGTTGCCGTTGCCGTCCTGCAGCCACGAGCGGCGGCCGTCGCGGTCTACGCAGATGCGCGCATCCGCGGGGCACGGGCCGACATCAAAGCGCTGAGCCTGGCGCTCAGCCTCGGCCTTGCGGGCAGCCTCCTCAGCGGCGGCTTTCTCGCGTGCGACCTGCTCAGCGTGAGCGCGCTCTGCAGCTTCGCGAGCCGCACGAATCTCGGCGTTCTTCTGCTCAATGAGGCCCGGGAAGACCAGTTCAATGGCACCGTCGATGACGGGGCGCAGGGCATCAGCAGCCTGCGGGTTAACGTTGTGCAGCGTCTCCAGCATCTGGTTGCGGCTGTTCCACGCGTTCTCACGGGTCTGGCCGGCGAACTCATCAATCTGAGATTGGACGTCGGAGGACAGGGAATCAATCGAAGGGACCGTCTGTGCGTTTGCGGCGGGGGCAACCGAGAGAGTGGCGGCTACCAGGCCAATTGCGGTGGCACGGCGTAGGGAACGAGCGCCAACAAAGGAGCGAATCTTAGACATGTGGAGAAGTATAAACCTTCCTCCACGGTTTTCCTACCTGAATGTTGCGTTTTAGTAACGCTGTGTCAGAATTCGAGGACCATTCTCCGTTGCCGCCACGGTGTGTTCCCAGTGGGCAGCCAGCGATCCGTCGAGGGTGACAACGGTCCAGTCGTCGTCAAGCACGGCGTTGTCCTCAGTGCCCAGCGCCAGCATCGGTTCAATGGCCAGGACGGAGCCCTCCTGGATGATGGGACCGCGCCCTGCCTTGCCTTCATTGGCCAGGTATGGGTCTTCGTGCATTTCGTGGCCGATACCGTGGCCGCCGTAGCCGTCAACAATAAACAGGTCCACGCCGAACTTATCCTCGGCGCGGTAGGTGGCCTGTTCGAGGGCTGCGGAGACGTCGGTAAGCCGGTTGCCGGGGACCATGGCCTTAAGCCCTTCGTGCAGGACCCATTCGGTGGCATCAGACAGCGCCTGCGCCTCAGAGCTGAGCTTGCCGACGCCAAACGTCCACGCGCTATCCCCCACCCAGCCGTCGAGCGTGGCGCCACAGTCGATAGAGACAAGGTCCCCTTCAGCGAGGACAATCTCCTTGCTGGGTATGCCATGGACAATGACGTCGTTGACTGACGCACAGATGGACCCCGGAAAACCGCCGTAGCCCTTGAAGGTGGGCACGGCACCGGCATCTCGAATGGTCTGCTCGGCTACGTGGTCGAGCTCGAGCGTACTCACGCCAACTGCAGCGGCGGCACGCACCGCCTGCAGGGCGCGGCCGACGATTTCGCCAGCCGCCTGCATGGCATCAAGCTCGCCCGGGGTGCGGGCCGGAATCGTTTTAGTGCGTCGACGAAAAGCCATGACAAAAGACGGGCTACTTGCCCATTGCCTTCAGGGTACGCTCGTTGATTTCCTCAACGGTTCCTTCAGCCTTAATGGAGATGATGGCATCGCCATAGTGCTCGATGAGCGGGAAGGTCTCCTCGCGGTAGACGCCCAGGCGTGTACGGATGGTCTCCTCGGTGTCGTCCGCGCGGCCGCGGGCGAGCATGCGCTCGACCACGACGTCCTCGGATACCTCAAAGTTCAGCACGCCGTCGAGCTTCAGGCCCTTGTCGGAGAGGAGCTTCTCAAGAATGTCGGCCTGCTCCACAGTGCGGGGGAAGCCGTCGAGAAGGAAGCCATCCTTGGCGTCATCCTGGTTGAGGCGGTCCTCCACCATGCGGGCGGTGACATCAGTCGGCACCAGCTTGCCGGCGTCGATGTAGGACTTAGCCTCGACGCCGAGCGGGGTGCCCTCACCAATGTTGGCGCGGAAGAGGTCACCGGTGGAGATGTGCGGAACGCCGAGCTTTTCGCTGAGGAGGGCGGCTTGGGTGCCCTTGCCGGCACCGGGAGGGCCAAGGAGTACGTAACGCATTACTTAAGCAGTCCTTCGTAGTTGGATTGTAGGAGCTGGGACTCGATTTGCTTGACCGTGGTCAGGGCCACCGAGACCATAATGAGGATGGCAGTACCGCCGAAGGCGGAAGTGCCGCTGGCACCTGCGCGGCCCACGCCGAGGTCCAGAAGTATATTCGGCAGAACAGCGATGAGCGCCAGGTAGATCGAACCGACGAACAGAAGGCGGTTCATGACGAATCCCAGGTATTCGGCGGTCGGCCGACCCGGGCGGATACCCGGGATAAATCCACCATACTTCTTCATGTTCTCCGCCTGTTCAGCAGGGTCATACTGAACCGAGACATAGAAGTAGGAGAAGAAGATGGTGAGGACGAAGTAGAGGACGATGTACTGCCAGGAGCTCGGTGCCTGCAGGTGCGCAATCACGTTGCGCTGCCACCAGTTATCGGACACGCCCGGAGAGCCGGAGTTGACGATCTGGGTGATAAGCACTGGCATGTAGATCAGCGAGGAAGCGAAGATAACCGGGATAACGCCGGCCTGGTTGACCTTGAGCGGCAGGTAGGTCGACGAACCACCGTACTGGCGACGGCCAACCATACGCTTTGCGTACTGCACCGGAATGCGGCGCTGGCCCTGCTCGATGAAGGTGATGCCCACGACGAGGACGATGAGGCCGGCAACCACCATGGCGAAGACGAGGCCACCGTTGTTCTGCATGATGCTGACACCATCGGTGGGAAGGCGGGTAGCAATACCGGCGAAAATCATCAGCGACATACCGTTACCAATGCCCTTCTCCGTAATCAGCTCACCCATCCACATCACGAGGATGGCGCCGGAGGTCATGGTGATAACGAGCACGACGAGGGTGAAGAAGTTACGGTCCTCCGCCAGGACGCGTACGCCTTGCCCCAAGAGTTGCTCGCGGTCCGCCAGGGCCACAATGCCCGAAGACTGCAGAAGCGCCAGCGCCAGGGTGAGGTAGCGCGTGTACTGCGTCATCTTGGCCTGACCGGACTGCCCCTCCTTCTTCAACTGCTCGAAGTGAGGAATCACCACGGTGAGCAGCTGCACGATAATCGACGCCGTAATGTACGGCATGATGCCGATGGCGAAGATCGACAGCTGCAGCAGCGCGCCACCGGAGAACAGGTTGATCACCGAGTAGAGGTTGCCGGATTCCTCCGTGAGGTCACGAAGGCGGCCGGCGATGGTGGCGTAATCAACGCCCGGCGACGGGATCTGCGCGCCAACGCGGTAGAGGATAATCAACACGAGCGTGAAGATGATCTTCTTACGCAGGTCGGCATCTTTAAAAGCCTGCAAAATGGCGGACACTACTTAATCCTCCTGGCCTACCGCGCTTGTTGTGCGGTTCGAATTCGCCGCGCACGGGGGTGGATCTCATCTGTTCCCAAAAGCTAAGAGCCCTCTTAAGGCATCTCATAGGAACGGTTGAACACTTTTGACCCCATTACCCTACCAGCCTTGGCCACTTTCGCCACATTAACCCCGCACATGGCCGCCCGGAGGTCCCCTTTTTAGTTTCTCCCTTAGCGCTATCCCCGGATTGGGCCTACCATTGCCTGTGTTGTCTGAAGGCAATGTCCTTACAAGATTTCTACGTCTTTTCGACCTCCCCCGAGACGCCCGGGGCGTCTCGGAGTATGGCCGTTCTTTTTCTGCCAGCCAATGAACCGAAAGAAGTATGTAGTTTTATGAGTAAGCGATTCTCTCCAATGACCGTGGCCGAGATTATCGATACCTTCGTCCCCAGCCCCAACCCCTTCCGCTGGGAGGCTTTCGATGGTTCCGCCACCGGCCCAGCCGATGCGCAGTTTACCGTCAAGATCAACAACCTCCAGGGCTTGGCCTATATCGCGACTCACCCAGGGGATGTAGGATTTGCCCGCGCTTATGTCACCGACGGCATCACTGTCGAGGGCGAACACCCGGCGCACCCCTACGGCATCTTCGATGCGCTGCACGCCATGTATGACAAGTTCACCCGCCCGGACGCGAAGACCTTGGCCAGGGTGGCACGCTCCCTGGCCTCGATGGGAGCTTTCCAGATCCAGCCGGTCCCGGAAGTCGAGCGAGCCTCGTGGCTGCGCCGCAAGCTGCACGAAGGATTGTCCAAGCACTCCAAGGAACGCGACGCGGACGTCATCTCCGATCACTACGACGTGGGTAATGACTTCTACGAGCTTTTCCTCGGTGACTCGATGACGTATACCTGCGCCTACTACCCCTCCCCCGACGCCACGCTGGATGAGGCCCAGGAAAACAAGTATCGCCTCATCTTCGACAAGTTGCGGCTCAAGGAGGGTGACCGCCACCTGGACGTCGGCTGCGGCTGGGGCGGCATGGTGCGCTACGCCGCCAAGCGCGGTGTGAAGTCCCTCGGAGTAACCCTCTCCAAGGAGCAGGCTGAGTGGGGCCAGGCCAAGATCAAGGAGGAGGGTCTCGAGGACCTCGCGGAAATCCGCTTCATGGACTATCGCGATGTCACCGAGGAAGGCTTCGACGCTATCTCCGCCATCGGGCTACTCGAGCACATTGGCGTCAAGAACTACCCGGACTTCTTTAGCTTCCTCAACGGCAAGCTCAAGCCGGGTGGATTGATGCTCAACCACTGCATTACCTACCCGGATAATCACAAGACTCCGAAGGGCGGCTTCATTGACCGCTATATCTTCCCCGACGGTGAGCTCTCCGGCTCCGGCACCATTACGAAGTGCATGCAGGATGCCGGCTTCGAGGTTGTCCACACGGAATCCCTGCGCTTCGACTACATGCGCACTCTGCACGATTGGTGCGAGAACCTCAAGGAGACGTGGGTGGAGGCCTGCTCTCTGGTGGGCCTTCCCACCGCGCGCCTGTGGGCCATCTATATGGCCGGCTCCGAGTGGGGCTTCGAGCACAACATCATCAACTTGTACCACTTCTTGGGCGTCAAGCTGGGTGAGGCCGGTTCTCGTTCCGGCGTGCCCGAGCGCCGCTGGTGGGAAGATTCGCGCTTCTAAAGACTTAAAGGAATTCTATGTTGACTGATCTCATTCGCAATCACCGCAGCGTCGACGCCGTGGAAATCCCGCCGGTGGGCTGGCGGGCGCACAGGCAAGGCGTCGATAAGCTCCTGCGTAGCTTCCGCGCGGTGCCGAAGGATAAGCGCGTACGTCTGGCAAAGAAAACCTCGAACCTTTTCCGCGGGCGCAGCGGCGAGCAGGTGGGGCTCGACGTGTCCGGTCTGGGTGGGGTCATTGAGGTCGATCCAATTGCGCAGACCGCCGAGGTTCAAGGCATGTGCACCTACGAGGACCTTGTCGACGCCACCTTGCCGCACGGCCTTATGCCCTTCGTGGTGCCGCAGCTCAAGACCATTACGCTCGGCGGCGCGGTAACGGGCATGGGCGTGGAGTCCACGAGCTTCCGCGATGGATTGCCGCACGAATCCGTGCTGGAGA
This sequence comes from Corynebacterium sp. HMSC055A01, assembly GCF_001809405.1. Classification (NCBI taxonomy): domain Bacteria; kingdom Bacillati; phylum Actinomycetota; class Actinomycetes; order Mycobacteriales; family Corynebacteriaceae; genus Corynebacterium; species Corynebacterium sp. HMSC055A01. The sequence goes on from NZ_KV797588.1 coordinate 154,018, forward strand.
TGGACATCCTCACCGGTACTGGCGAGATTCTCACGTGCTCGCGCGAGGAGAATGTCGATCTCTTCCGTCTCTTCCCCAACTCCTATGGCTCCTTGGGCTATGCGGTGCGCCTCAAGATTGAGCTGCGCGCGGTGAAGCCTTACGTGGAACTGAGGGAGGTGCGCTTCCACGACTTTGAGTCCTTGGCACGCACGCTTGACGACGTCTCCCGCACCCACTCCTACGACGGCCTCGATGTCCACGGCCTCGATGGCGTGGTCTTCTCTCCGGAGGAATCCTACCTGGTCATGGCCCGTTTCACGGAGGAGGAGGGCCCAACCTCCGACTACACGAGGGAGGAGATTTTCTACCGCAGCCTCCAGCACGCCCGGGGTATTCGCCGCGACCGCCTCACGGTGCGCGATTACATCTGGCGCTGGGATACTGACTGGTTCTGGTGCTCGCGAGCCTTTGGCGCGCAGAACCCGCGGGTGCGCAAGGTGTGGCCGCGGCAGCTGCGGCGCAGTTCCTTCTACTGGAAGCTCGTGCGCCTGGACCGGAAATACGAGCTGGAGTACAACTTCATCAAGAAGCCAAAGGGCCTGCCGCGGGGTGAGCGCGTGGTGCAGGACATCGAGGTCACCCCGGAGAACTTGCCGGAGTTCTTGGACTGGTTCTTTGCGGCCTCCGATATTCAACCGGTGTGGCTGTGCCCGATTCGACTTCGCGAGGGCGTCGAAGACCTCGTCGGCACCGGCTCTCTCGCGGCTGATTCCCCCGCCCCGTGGCCGCTGTACCCGCTGCGCCCGGACCAAACCTGGGTCAACGTGGGGTTCTGGTCAGGCGTGGAGGGCAATCACGTCGACCCCTCCGCCCCGGGCAACGGCGCCTTCAACCGCGTCATCGAAGCTAAAGTCAGCGAGCTCGGCGGGCATAAGTCGCTGTATTCAGAAGCCTTCTACTCCCCCGAAGAATTTGCCGAGCTCTACGGCGGTGACCTGCCGGAGCGCATTAAAGCGCTCACTGACCCGGACAGCCGCTTCCCCGGCCTCTATGAAAAGACGGTCAACGACGCGTAGCGCGCTGCCTTCCTAGGCAACTGCATCGACGCGATCATAACCGTTGGTGGCCAGGGCCTTCATCACGCGGTCCACGGCGGCCTGGTCGGTGTCGGGGTTGTAGGTTTCCAGGAAGACGATGTGCGCGGTGTCATTGCCTTCAAAGCGGATGGTCATGAAGTCGTGCCCCAGCTCCTGGGTGGCAAGGGCCAGCTCGCGCTGCACCGCCAGCTCGCCGCTGGGCAGGTTTTCCGTGCTGGTGGCGGACTCTGGCTGGGAGAGCATCTCCTGTGCATCGACGGGGCCAGTAACGCCAGCCAGGGGCAGAAGTGCGGCGATGGCGGTTGCCACGATGGAAGATACGGACGACATAACAATCTCCTTAACGCTTACTAAGATTTAACCAAGGGTGATACTACTCTTCTTAGCTCCGCGCGCACAATAGGCATGAAAAATCCCCCTGCCCCGCACGAATGCGGTGGACAGGGGGAAGAAATCTACTGAGTAAAGATTTACTTGGTGGTGGCGGTGCCGCCAGCAGCCTCGATCTTCTCAACAGCAGACTTGGAGAACTTGTCAGCCGTGACGTTCAACTTAACGTTGATGTCGCCGTTGCCCAGAACCTTGACCGGCTGGTTCTTGCGAACCAGGCCAGCAGCGACGATGTCCGCTACGGTGACGTCGCCACCCTGAGCGAAAGCCTCTGCGAGGTCAGCAACGTTGACTACCTGGTACTCAACGTGGTTCGGGTTCTTGAAGCCCTTGAGCTTCGGCAGACGCATGTGGATCGGCATCTGGCCACCCTCGAAAGCAGCGGAAACCTGCTTGCGAGCACCGGTGCCCTTGGTACCGCGACCAGCGGTCTTACCCTTGGATGCCTCACCGCGGCCGACGCGGGTTTTGGGCTTATTGGAGCCTGCGGACGGGCGCAGGTCGTGGAGCTTGATGATATCAGCCATGGTTTACTCCCCTGCCACTTCTTCGACGGTGACCAGGTGACGCACCTTGTGAACCATGCCGCGAATAATCGGGGTGTCCTGCTTTACAACAGAGTGTCCGATGCGCTTGAGACCAAGGGCCTCAATGTTGGCGCGGTGGTTCGGCTTGGTGCCCACAAGGCCCTTTACCTGAGTAATCTTCAGAGCCATTGCTTATGCCTCCTGACCTGCGCGCTTGCGCAGCATCTGGGCCGGTGCGACCTCCTCGAGGGACTTGCCGCGGCGTGCAGCAACTTCCTCCGGGCGAACCAGCTGCTTGAGGCCGTCCACGGTAGCGCGGACGACGTTGAGAGCGTTGTCGGAGCCCAGGGACTTCGACAAGATGTCCTGCACACCGGCGCACTCAAGCACCGGACGAGCAGCACCACCGGCGATGACACCGGTACCCGGAGCGGCCGGCTTCATCATGACGATGCCAGCTGCGTCGCGACCCTCAACCGGGTGGGTAATGGTGCCGGCAATCATCGGGACGCGGAAGAAGTTCTTGCGAGCCTCTTCTGCACCCTTCTGGATTGCGGCCGGGACTTCCTTGGCCTTGCCGTAGCCGACGCCAACCATGCCCTGGCCGTCGCCAACGACGACGAGAGCGGTGAAGGACATGTTGCGGCCACCCTTAACGGTCTTGGAGACGCGGTTGATGGTCACAACGCGCTCGATGTACTTATCGCGCTCGTTGTCCTGGTGGTTGCGGCGGTCGTTACGACGGCCGTTGTTGCGACCCTTGCGGTCGTTGTTGTTCTCGGCGGAGCGTCCGCCGTCACGCTGTTCACGGTCCGACATTAGGCGTTCCTTCCGTTGATGTTTCCGTATGCCTTAATCATTAGAACTGCAGACCACCTTCACGAGCAGCTTCGGCCAGCGCAGCAACGCGGCCGTGGTACTTGTAGCCTGCACGGTCGAAGACGACCTTCTCGATGCCAGCGGCCTTGGCGCGCTCAGCGATGAGCTGGCCTACCTTGGCAGCCTTGGCCTTCTTATCGCCCTCGAGTGCACGCACGTCGGCTTCCATGGAGGAAGCAGCGGCCAGGGTGTGGCCGGCCAGGTCGTCGATGACCTGAACGTGCATGTGGCGGGAGGAGCGGTGAACGACCAGACGCGGTGCCTCAGGGGTGCCGCGGAGGGTCTTACGGATGCGGAAGTGGCGGCGCGCGCGTGCTTCACGACGACGCGAGGAAATGTCCTTGCCAACCGGGGTGCGCTTTGCGTTTTCAGTGTTAGCCATTGCTTACTTACCCGTCTTTCCGACCTTGCGGCGGATCTGCTCGCCGTCGTAGCGAATACCCTTGCCCTTGTAAGGATCGTCCTTACGCAGGCGGCGGATGTACGCGGCGACCTGTCCAACCAGTTGCTTGTCAATACCAGATACGGAGAGCTTGGTTGCGCCATCCACAGCGAAGGTGATGCCCTCCGGAGCCTTGATGAGGATCGGGTGGGAGTAGCCCAGAGAGAACTCCAGGTCCTTACCCTTCTGCTGGACGCGGTAACCAACACCGAAGATTTCCATCTTCTTGGTGTAGCCCTCGGTCACGCCAACGACGGCGTTGTTGACCAGGGAGCGGGCCAGACCGTGCAGTGCGCGGTTCTTGCGGTCGTCGTCCGGACGGGAGACCTTGATCTCATCGTCCTCGACGGCTGCGGTGATCGGCTCCGGCAGCTCAACCTCGAGGGAGCCCTTGGACCCCTTCACGTTGACAACCTGGCCATTGATGGTGATGTCGACGCCCTTCGGGACGGCGATAGGTGCTAGACCGATACGAGACATGTGTCAATCCTCCCTTACCAGACGTAGGCGAGAACTTCTCCGCCTACACCCTTCTCCTGAGCCTGACGGTCGGTAAGCAGACCCTGAGACGTGGAAATGATGGCCACGCCCAGGCCGCCCAGAACCTGCGGCAGTTCGGTGGACTTTGCGTACACACGCAGACCCGGCTTAGACACGCGACGCAGACCCGAGAGGGAACGCTCACGATTGTTGTACTTAAGCTCGAGGGACAGCTCGCGGCCCTCGACGGAGTAGTCAGCGATGTAGCCTTCCTGCTTCAAGATCTCGGCGATGTTCGCCTTGAGCTTGGAGGTCGGCATCGACACGGAATCGTGGTGCGCATTGGATGCATTGCGCACGCGCGACAACATGTCGGCAATAGGATCAGTCATAGTCATATGAGTGACCTGTAACCTTTCTCGTTGCGGTTCCCTTAAAGCTCACCAAAGCGTTTTCCGTGTGATTTCGGGCTACTCACGCTCCCCGCGGTCAATACCGCGAGGCGCTCGCCACCCTTTGATACAGACAACGGTCCGCTGTCTACGGCGAGGGGCCTACAACAAAGTAGATGTGTTCAATTCTTCCGGCTTGGCACATTTGCGCACCTCCAGCGCCATTTTTGCGGCGCGGAGGAGGAAAAATGCAAGTCCTTCGGCTTACTTTACTCGCTGACATGCTGTTTTCCAAAACGCGTTAGCATGGGAAGTCATGAGTGAAGAACAAGACCCCATCCGCACGGCACACCAGTGGCTTGAGGAGGCTGCCGAGCTTGTCGGCGTCTCCCCGGCCGACGCCACCGCCTTGGTTAGAGAACTCCTCGATCTGACCAAGGACGTCGCGCATACCCAATCGCGCCCCGCTGCCCCGCTGACGGCGTACCTGGTCGGTTTGGCCTCGAAGGACGTCGACGAGGCCCGCACCCACATCGCCACGCTCAAGGAGGCCCTCAACCGATGAGCGGGCGCGTCAACGCCACCTTCGCCGTGACCAAGGTGCGCCTCGATGAGCACGGAGAGGTCATCCAGGTCGATACCCGCGGCGATACCGTCGCCGGCGAAGAGCCTTTGGAGATCCGCGTGGGCGGACAAACGCTGACCACGACGATGCGCACGCCCGGCCACGATGTCGAGCTGGCCCATGGTTTTCTTCATTCCGAGGGCCACATCGAGAAGGCCAGCGATGTCACCGAGGCGCGCTACTGCGCCGGTGCCTCAGTGGACGGGCGCAACCCCTATAACCTGCTCGACGTTGAGCTAGCCAACCCCCACGCGATCAGCCTCGCCGATCTCCGCCTGACGACAACCACGTCTGCGTGCGGAGTGTGCGGCACCTCCTCTATCGAGGCGCTGATGATGCAGTCGCGATACTCAATCCCACAGGTGCCGGTGGATCCGGGGATCGTCGCCAAGCTGCCCGGCGCCTTGAAAGCGGAACAGAAGCAGTTCCGCAAAACCGGCGGCATCCACGCCGCGGGCGCCTTCACGCTCGAGGGAGAACCCGTCGTTGTACGCGAGGACGTCGGCAGGCACAACGCCGCCGACAAGGTCATCGGCCACCTACTGATGGAAGGAATGCTGCCCGCCAGCGACCTCATCCTGGTGATGAGCTCGCGCGCCAGCTTCGAGCTGGTCAACAAGGCTGCTATGGCCGGCTTCGGCATGCTCGTTGCGGTCTCCGCGGCCTCCTCGCTGGCGGTGGAAACCGCCCGGGAAACCGGCATGGCGCTCGTGGGCTTTGCCCGCGGCGACCGCTTCAACCTCTACTCGGGCGAACTTAGTCGCGGTACGCCTCCGGGCCAGAGTTAAGCCAGGCGTACACGCCGCCAATAAGGAAGCCGCCGCCGATGAGGTTTCCCACCCACACGATGGACCAGTTGGCCAACACCGCGCCGAGGGTAAAGCCTTCCGGCAGCGGGCTGGCGCAGAAGAAGGTCAGGGTCATCAGGCAGAAGTTGGCAATAACGTGCTCCAGGCCTAGGCCCACGAAGCAGGCGATGATCGGCACGATGACGAAGAACTTGGACACCACATCCTTGGCAAAGACCGCGCCGACGATAGCCATGTTGACCACGAAGTTGGCCAGCATGGCCTCCACCAGCAGCCCGCCTGGGCCCTTGGTCAGCTTGCCCATCGAGAGGTTAGCAATGAGATGGTTGGGGTCGATTCCGCCCAGCTTGGCCGACATTCCCATAGCTGCGGCAAAGAGAGCAGCACCAACCAGGTTAAACAGCGTCGTGACCACCAGCAGCCACAGGCCCTTGCCCCAGCCCACCTGCTTAGTTACGGCGCCATAGACCATGTACATCATGTTGCCGGTAGCCAGCTCCGCGCCGAGAAGGACGATGGCAAACAGACCCAAGCCGAACAGGCAGGCAAACACCAGCGAGCCCATGCCTTCCACATGCTTCTCGACGCCCATCCCCATCACCGCAGCAAACGCCGTACCGATGGCGAGGTACACACCCGCCAGGGTGGAGCGCACGGCGAACCGGCCAAAGGACTCATCGAGCAACGCAACCTTTTTCTTGACCGCGGCTGCCGAAGCATCATTCAGGGACATTTCTTACCTCACTGGGGGACGCAGACTTCTCAGACGCTCGTAGTGTACTCCCCCGCGCTCAGGGTGACGAAACTCACCAGTGGCGCAGACACAAAAAATTCCCCCGGAGCTCCTTCACGGAGTGCCGGGGGAATGATTCAAGCGTTACTTTACTTGAACGGGAAGCCGAGCTCGCGCAGGAGCTTGCGGCCCTCCTCGTCGTTGGTAGCGGTGGTCACGACGGTGATGTCCATACCGCGCGGGCGGTCCACCTTGTCGATGTCGATCTCGTAGAACATGGTCTGCTCGGTGAGACCGAAGGTGTAGTTGCCGTGGCCGTCGAACTGCTGGTCGGAGAGGCCGCGGAAGTCGCGAATACGCGGCAGCGCGATGGTCAGCAGGCGGTCCAGGAACTCCCACATGCGGTCGCCGCGCAGGGTAACGCGCGCGCCGATGGGCATGCCCTCACGGAGCTTGAAGTTAGCGATGGACTTCTTAGCGCGGCGCACCTGCGGCTTCTGGCCGGTGATAGCGGTAAGGTCCTCGAGAGCGCCGTTGATCATCTTGGAGTCGCGGGCAGCGTCGCCCACGCCCATGTTGACAACAACCTTGGTGACGCCCGGAATCTGCATCACGTTGTCGTACTTGAACTCGTCGTTCAGAGTCTTCTTGATTTCCTCGCGGTAGCGGGTCTTCAGACGCGGAGTGTAGTTCTCGCTCATGTTAGATGTCCTTCCCGTTGCTACGTGCGATGCGGACCTTCTTGCCGTTTTCGTCGAAACGGTAGCCCACGCGGGTCGGGTTGCCCTCGGAGTCAACGATCGCAACGTTGGACACGTGGATCGGAGCTTCCTGGGTAACGATTCCGCCGGACTCGGCGCCACGCTCGGTAGCGGAGTTAGCAACGTGCTTCTTGACGCGGTTGACGCCCTCAACGAGGACCTTGTCGCGCTTCGGGTATGCCTCGATGACCTTGCCCTTCGCGCCCTTGTCCGGGCCCGAAATGACGATCACCATATCGCCCTTATGAATCTTCATAAGATTAGATCACCTCCGGTGCGAGAGAAACGATCTTCATGAAGCGCTTATCACGAAGTTCGCGAGCAACCGGGCCGAAGATGCGGGTACCGCGCGGCTCATTGTCGCCCTTGAGAATAACTGCGGCGTTTTCATCGAATGCGATGTAGGAGCCGTCCGGGCGACGGGTCTCCTTCTTGGCACGGACGATGACGGCCTTGACGACATCGCCTTCCTTCACGTTGCCACCCGGGGTGGCTTCCTTGACAGTGGCAACGACAACGTCACCAATGCCAGCGAAACGTCGAACGGAGCCGCCGAGAACGCGGATGACGAGGAGCTCTCGTGCACCGGAGTTGTCGGCGACGCGCAGACGCGATTCTTGCTGAATCACTATGGGTCTCCTGACCTGGATTAACGTGCGTCAAGATTTCCGTCCTTGACACACCTGGTCTACTTGCTTGCGTGGCATAGGCTGTGCGACGAACGCGCTGTTCACAGCGGTCGAAGGGTCTCGGTGTGGCGATTCGGAAACGCATCGCGCTGCACCGACCGACCATATGCAACCCATACATTCAAGCACGTCCCCCACTGTTTCCCCAAATCGCACACCCCACCACGTCCCGCCCCACAGCACACTCTCGAATGCATGGCCGGCCCCTACGCGCCACGCCCTCCCCCACCTGCCCTCACCCCACAGTGCAAATGTGCAGACCCGGAAGTGCATAGGTGCGGGTGGACGTCGTGCTCACGGATGGGATAGAGCGCGTCCGGGAAGTGCCGCCAGGGCTGTCGCTCGCTCAGGGAAGTCACGGCGTGCCCCCATCCCGTCTGCTTCGGCGCGTGTGGGAAGCAGGGGTCGTGCTGATAGTAAACGTGCAGGTTATCGCCGTCGAAGAAGACCCCGTTTGGATCGTTAAGGCGACCGGACGGCGGGGAGAGATGGAAGTGCGGACGGTAGTTCATGCTCCCGATAGTATGGGCTCTATGGACATTATGGTGTGTGGCGAAGGCCTCGTTGACCTCGTTCCGCGCGGACGCGGGGGGCTGGCGGATCTCACCCCGGCGTTGGGCGGCGGCCCCTTCAATGTGGCGGTCGCGGCGGGGCGTTTGGGCGCAAGCGTGGGTTTTCAATCGCGGCTTTCGCGGGATGCATTCGGGCAGGCGCTCGTGGAGCGCCTACATAAAGAAGGAGTGGATACCTCGCTCGTGCAGCGCGGTGACGAGCCCACCACGCTGGCGGTCTGCAACATCGGGGAGGACGGCTCGGCCACCTACTCCTTCTATACGGAGGGCACGGCGGACCGGCTGGTGGAGCCGGTGCTTGCCGACGTCCCCTGGGCCTGCTTCGGCACCGTCTCCCTCGCCCTGGAGCCGGGCGCATCCCGCTATGCCGCGCTACTTCAGGCGCTTGCGGCGCAGGGTACAAAGGTGGCGCTGGATCCGAACATCCGCCCCTTCTTTGCCACCCCGGCGCACCGCGAGTTTTTGTTGTCCTTGCTGCCGCACGTCACGCTGTTGAAGCTGAGCGAGGAGGAAGTTGAATTCCTCGGTGAGGACGCGCTTTCGCACGTCCCCATGGTCGTAACCACGCGTGGTGCGGAAGGTCTGAGCGTGCGCACGGACTCGGTGTCCCTACAGGTCCCGCCGGTTACGGTGGAGGTGGCGGACACCATCGGCGCGGGCGACACGGTGATGGCCGCGCTCTTAAGCCAGTTGGTGGAGCGGGACATTAGCACCTTGGGCGTCGAGGAGTGGCGGGAGATCCTGCACTTTGCGGCGACGGCCGCGGCGATCACGGTTTCCCGCACGGGCGCGCAGCCGCCCACGATTTCTGAGGTGGAGGAACTACTATGAGCTATCCCCTGCGCACGACTGGGCTCCACGGTCTGCTCTTCCTCGTGGTGACGGTGTCCTTCATTTTGCCCGTCGTCTTCGGCACGGGCGCGCTTCTGCCGGTGCCAGCTGCGGTGGTGCTGTCGGTGCTGTTGGGAGGTGCCACGCTTGTCGACGCCTCCTACCACGCCTTCTCCCCCTCCCAGCGTCCCACCCGCGGGCTGCGCGCTATCTCCGCGCTGGGTTCGGTTGCACTCATCGCGGGCTGGCTGGTTTGGCTCAAGGTCTTTCACACCGTCGACCTGGCCAGCGCCGCGCCCTACCGTATCGGCACGTTTCTTCTCGCGGTGGGCGCGGTACTTAGCGTCTTTAGCATCGCTATCGCGCTCACGCACCGGCGGGTGCGCTAAAGAATATCTGCCGGTATGTAGGGCATGCGCAGCGTGCCCATCGGGACACTCACATCGCTTTGCCAGAATCCGCTCGTGGCATCGATCGGCAAGGTGACCTTCGTGCCTTCGTAGCCGTCCCACAAATCCCCATTGCCGACTATTCCGATACATTCCTGGTTTGCACGAACCTCCACCTCACCCGGCCTGCCGCTCATGCTGCCGCTCAACGTGGTGGGTGCGTCCAAGGCCAGGACCCACACCTCTTCCGAGGCATATTCGGGCAAGACGATGCCGGGCTCTCCACCGTCGAGGTCGCCTGCTTCAGCCTTGTACACGGTGCCCGACACGGTAGACGGGACATCGGCAGGATTGCCCTCGCTGCGGACGCGGTGCTTCCGGTACACGCACTTCTCAATGCCGCTGGCAGCGGAGGTGCCCACACCGTCTTTAGCTACATCTTGTGCGTTGGACGTCTTCGCGCCTTCAGCCGCGCCAGAATCAGCGGCGCCAGGTGTATAGCCGGCTGGCAGCGTCGGGTTCGGGCCGGCCGCTTCGATGCTCGGTTGTGGCTGCGCGTCCGAATCCGGCCCGGCCTGCGTAGTTGAAGCGTCGCCAGTGGATTCCACAGCCGGGGCATCAGCAGCAACCGGGGCAGGCTCCTCCGCGGCGCAACCAACGAGGGCTGCAACAGAGGAAGCGCAGACCAGGGTAAGCAGAGAGCGAGAGAACGCGGACATAGAGAGTTTGGCCTTTCAGGAGATGAACGGCCTTACCCTAACACGTTCCCGCAGCTTAAACCGTAGAACTGTAGACCGCTCCCCTGACAGGCTGTTGTCTGTGGCGTGCCGGATGCGGAAGTGAAAAGCGCATAAAAATGGCCCCCACGTAAACCGTGGGGGCCATTGATATCGAGGAGGGCTAGATTTTACTTAGCCTTCTCCACGATCTCGACGAGACGGAAGTGCTTGTCCTTGGACAGCGGGCGAGTCTCGGCGATGAGAACGCGGTCGCCGATGCCGGCGGTCTCGTTCTCGTCGTGCGCCTTAACCTTCTTGTTAGTGCGCATAATCTTGCCGTAGAGGGCGTGCTGCTTGCGGTCCTCGAGCTCGACAACGATGGTCTTGTCCATCTTGTCGGAGACAACGATGCCGGTGCGGGTCTTGCGAGCGCCCTTTTCCTTCTTAGTGTTCACGTTTGCCTCACTCATGATTAAGCCTCAGCTCCCGGAGCAACGGACAGGCCCAGCTCGCGCTCGCGCAGAACGGTGTAGATGCGGGCGATGTCGCGCTTAACCGTGCCGATGCGGCGGTTGTTGGTCAGCTGGCCAGTGGCCTTCTGGAAACGAAGGTTGAAGAGCTCTTCCTTCGCATCCTTCAGGCGGGTCTCCAGCTCAGCGTTGTCGAGCTCACGGAACTCGTGGGCGGGGGTACCGGTAGCCATTAGAACTGGTCCTCCTTCTTGATGATGCGGACCTTGCACGGAAGCTTCTGGCCAGCGCGGCGCAGGGCCTCGATGGCAACTTCGTCGTTCGGGTAGGTCATCTCGAAGAGGATGCGGCCCGGCTTAACGTTGGCAACCCACTTCTCGACGGGACCCTTACCGGAACCCATACGCACGCCGAGCGGCTTCTGGGTCAGGGGGCGGTCCGGGAAGATGTTGATCCACACCTTGCCACCGCGCTTAACGTGGCGGTTGATGGCAATACGTGCGGCCTCAATCTGGCGGTTGGTGATGTACGCCGGCTCGAGAGCCTGGATGGCGTAGTCACCGAAGTTGATGCGGTTACCGCCCTTGGACACACCCGAGCGGGTCGGGCGGTGCTGGCGACGGTACTTGACGCGCTTAGGAATCAGCATGGATTAGCCCTCCTGCTTCTGCTGTGCGCGCTGACGACGCTGGCCACCACGGCGCGAGCGACCGTTACGGTCACCGCGGCCACGGCCCTGCGCCGGAGCGTTCAGTTCGGACTCGCGCACGCCACCGACAACGTCACCCTTGTAGATCCACACCTTGATGCCGATGCGGCCGAAGGTGGTGTGGGCCTCTGCGGTGCCGTAGTCGATTTCGGCGCGAAGAGTGTGCAGCGGAACGCGACCCTCGTGGTAGCGCTCAACGCGAGACATTTCTGCACCGCCCAGGCGGCCGGACAGCAGAATCTTGATGCCCTTGACCTGCGGCTGGCGCATAGCGGACTGGATAGCCTTGCGCATTGCACGACGGAATGCGACACGGTTAACCAGCTGCTCCGCGATGGACTGCGCAACCAGGGTTGCGTTGGCGTCGACCTGCTTGACCTCGAGAATGTTGAGGGCAACCATCTTGCCGGTGAGCTTCTCCAGCTCGCGGCGGATGCGGTCAGCCTCAGCGCCGCGGCGGCCAATCACGATGCCCGGGCGGGCGGTGTGAATGTCCACGCGGACGCGGTCGCGGGTGCGCTCGATGACGACGTCGGCAATGCCGGCGCGGTCGAGGCCCTTCTCCAAGTACTCGCGGATCTTGATGTCTTCGGCTACGTAGTTTGCGTAGTCCTTATCGGCGTACCAGTGGGTCTTCCAGTCGGAAGTGATGCCCAAACGTAGGCCGTGAGGATGGATCTTCTGGCCCATTACTTGGCCCCTTCCTTCTGGCTCTCGACAACCACAGTGATGTGGCTGGTGCGCTTACGAATCATGAATGCGCGGCCCTGTGCGCGCGGCTGGAAACGACGCATGGTCGGCCCCTCGTTGGCGTATGCCTCGGAGATAACCAGGGTGCGCGGATCCAGGCCGAAGTTGTTCTCAGCGTTGGCAGCTGCGGATGCAACGACCTTGGCAACCGGCTCAGCGGCGCCCTGCGGAGCGTACTTCAGGATTGCAAGTGCCTCGGCTACGGACTTACCGCGGACCAAGTCGATGACGCGGCGTGCCTTCATCGGGGTAACGCGGACGTAGCGAGCCGTTGCGGATGCGGAGGTGATGGTGTCACTCATCGCTTATCGACGTCCCTTCTTGTCGTCCTTGACGTGACCCTTAAAGGTCTTGGTGGGTGCGAACTCACCGAGCTTGTGACCAACCATGGAGTCCTCGACGAACACCGGCACATGCTTGCGGCCGTCGTGGACGGCGAAGGTGTGACCGATGAAATCGGGCAGGATGGTGGAGCGGCGAGACCAGGTCTTGATGACCTGCTTGGTGCCGGCCTCGTTCTGAGCATCAACCTTGTTGAGGAGGTGCTCATCGACGAACGGGCCCTTCTTAAGGCTGCGTGGCATTGTTTACCTCCTCTTAGCGCTTCTTGTTCGGGCGACGACGGCGCACGATCATGTTGTTCGAGTAACGGTTCGGGTTGCGGGTGCGGCCTTCCTTGTGGCCCCACGGCGACACCGGGTGGCGACCACCCGAGGTCTTACCCTCACCACCACCGTGCGGGTGGTCGACCGGGTTCATAACGACACCGCGGACGGTCGGGCGGACGCCCTTCCAACGCATACGGCCGGCCTTGCCCCAGCGGATGTTCATCTGGTCAGCGTTGCCAACCTCACCGACGGTGGCGCGGCAACGGATGTCGACGCGACGGATCTCAGAGGACGGCATACGCAGGATGGCGTACTTGCCCTCCTTACCCAGCAGCTGGATGGAAGCACCAGCGGAGCGAGCCAGCTTAGCGCCAGCGCCCGGCTTGAGCTCCACAGCGTGGATGGTGGTACCGGTCGGGATGTTGCGCAGCGGCAGGTTGTTGCCAACCTTGATATCTGCGTTCGCACCAGCCTCAACGATGGCGCCCTGCTTCAGGCCCTTCGGGGCGATGATGTAGCGCTTCTCGCCGTCTGCGTAGTGCAGGAGGGCGATGTTAGCGGTACGGTTCGGGTCGTACTCAATGTGAGCGACCTTTGCAGGGATGCCGTCCTTGTCGGTACGACGGAAGTCGATGAGACGGTAACGGCGCTTGTGGCCACCGCCGATGTGGCGGGTGGTGATGCGGCCGTAGTTGTTACGACCACCAGTCTTGCTCAGCGGGCGCAGCAGGGACTTCTCCGGGGTCGAGCGAGTGATTTCCTCGAACTCGGACACGGAGGATGCGCGGCGACCCGGAGTTGTCGGCTTGTACTTACGAATAGCCATAATTCTTCCTTTTCCTTTCGGCTCTTCGGTGGGGCTTAAGCGCCTGCGCCGAAGACGTCGATGGAGTCGCTGCCTTCACGGAGCGTCACGTAGGCGCGCTTGGTGGACTTACGCTGACCGAAACCGGTGCGGGTGCGCTTGCGCTTACCTGCACGGTTCACGGTGTTCACGGAAGCAACCTGCACGCCGAAGATCTGCTCGACGGCATCTTTAATCTGGGTCTTGTTGGAGTCCGTGGAGACGTAGAACGTGTACACGTTCTGCTCCATGAGGCCGTAGGACTTCTCGGACACAACCGGTGCGATGATGACGTCGCGCGGGTTAGCGAGCTTAGCCATTACTTCTCCTCCTTAGCTTCCTCGGCAGCGCCGGTAGCGCGCTCGACGAAGGTGTGCAGAGCCTCAACGGAGAACACAACGTCGTCCGAGTAGAGGACGTCGTAGGTGTTCAGCTGGCCGGCGTCCAGGATCTGGACGTTCGGCAGGTTGTTGGCGCTGCGGCGAGCATTGATGTCCTCGCGGCCGATGACCAGAAGAACGTTCTTGCGGTCGGTGAGGCGCTCGATGAAGGCCTTGGCCTGCTTGGTGGACGGGGTCTGGCCCGGGACGAGCTCCTCAATGACGTGGATGCGCTCGTTACGTGCACGGTCAGACAGTGCGCCGTAGAGAGCAGCCTTGATCATGCGCTTCGGGGTGCGCTGGGAGTAGTCACGCGGGACCGGGCCATGCACGGTGCCGCCGCCGGTGTAGTGCGGAGCACGGATGGAACCCTGGCGGGCGCGGCCGGTGCCCTTCTGGCGGAACGGCTTGCGACCACCACCGCGGACCTCGCCGCGGGTCTTGGTCTTGTGGGTACCCTGACGAGCGGCAGCGAGCTGTGCGTTGACAACCTGGTGCATCAGAGCAATGGATGCCTCGGTGTCAAAGAGCTCGGCCGGCAACTCAACGGTGCCGTTGGTCTTACCGTCAGCGGTCTGGACGTCTAGCTTGAGGTTGCTCATGCGTGTGCACCGCCCTTCACTGCGGTCTTAACGGTGACGAGGCCACCGCGCGCACCCGGGATAGCACCCTTGATGAGCAGCAGGTTGGACTCGGCATCAATCTTCTGAATCTTCAGGTTCTGGGTGGTCACGCGGTCCTGGCCCATGCGGCCAGCCATGCGCTTACCCTTGAAGACGCGGCCCGGGAACGAAGCGCCACCGATGCCACCAACGCGGCGGTGAGCAGCCTGGTTACCGTGGGCAGCGCCCTGGCCTGCGAAGCCGTGGCGCTTCATGGCGCCAGCGTAGCCGTGACCCTTGGTGGTGCCGGTGACGTCAACGAAGGTCACGCCCTCGAAGATGTCCACCTTGACCTCCTGGCCGACCTCGTATGCGGAGGTATCGTCCATGCGGATCTCAGCGACGTAGCGGCGCGGGGTCACGCCAGCCTTCTTGAAGTGACCAGCGGCCGGCTTGTTGGCCTTGCGCGGGTCCTTCTCGCCGAAGGCAATCTGGATGGCGTTGTAGCCATCGGTTTCCTTGGTACGGATCTGGGTAACCACGCACGGGCCAGCCTCGACGACGGTCACCGGCACAACGCGGTTCTCCTCGTCGAAGACCTGGGTCATGCCGAGCTTGGTGCCCAGAATTCCCTTGATCTCGTTTTCACTCATTGTTTGTTCTCCACCAAATACGTTGTGTCGATCGCTTACTGAATATTCACGTCGACGCTTGCCGGAAGGTCGATGCGCATCAGGGCGTCAACGGTCTTCGGGGTCGGGTCGAGAATGTCGATGAGGCGCTTGTGAGTGCGCATCTCGAAGTGCTCGCGAGAGTCCTTGTACTTGTGCGGAGAACGAATAACGGCGTATACGTTCTTCTCGGTTGGGAGCGGCACCGGGCCGACAACACGAGCACCCGTACGGGTAACGGTCTCGACGATCTTCTTAGCAGAAGCGTCGATGGCCTCGTGGTCGTAGGCCTTCAGCCGAATGCGGATTTTTTGTCCCGCCACGCTTATCCTCTTCCTCGCTTCCCCACTTTCACATACCCGGCCTATCCGGGGCGTGAAGCGGTGGGAAATTGCTTCTCGATTTCTCTATAACGTTGTCCGGGCTGGAAGCCATGGCTCAACGCCAGTTGTCTGACTGTCATGACGACCACGAGAGTGACTTAAGGCAAAGCCCAGAGTGCAGTGCTCGTGACGGGGTACAAGACCCGTAGTCAAAGTAAATAGGAAGAAGACTGGGGCGTTAGATCTCAACGATCCGCAACCAAAGTCTTATTCATATACTGCCGCTGTTTATTTGCCATGCCCCTTCTCCGGTCCATCTTCTCGGGGTGCCTCTGCTCAAGCGCGGACCTAGCCCGATCGGATGACCTTCGCGTGCAGCTCTGGAATGAACTCCACAACAAAGGTGTCATGTTCGCCTTACCAGCAACAACGCCCTACAAGCTTGCGCCTGCGGCTACGTTGCTGTGTTAAAGCAACCCCTGTATTTAAGCACGTAACCTCGCGTTTTCCAAACTCCTGCCGAAACAGTGGGTAACATCACGTTTTGGGCAAGGATTGCCTCCCCGCCGCCCCACGTTATGCGTTCGGCGATAAGCTCGTGACGTAGGTACCAACTACACAATGAAAAGGATTGAGCATGGCTGAGAACACCACCCCCAAGGACGTTGCCGAGCAGAACACTCAGGCTGGCGACGCCACCCCGGCACCCGCACCGGAGCGCAACAAGAACCTGGAGACCGACTTCGGCACCACCCGCATCGATGACGTCGTCGTGTCCAAGATCGCCGGAATCGCCGCCCGCGAGGTCTCCGGTGTCGCTGCCCTCGGTGGCGGCGGCGCCCGCATGATGGGTTCTATCCGCGAATCCTTCGGTGCTTCCGAGGACGTGCGCCAGGGCGTCACCGTCGAGGTGAACAACGGCACCGCTTCCATTGATATCGCCATCATCGCCGAGTACGGCGTGGCCATCCACGAGCTCGCCGAGGCCATCCGCCGCAACATCATGAATGCGGTCGAGCGCATGACCGGCCTGAGCGTGGACCGCGTTGACGTCGTCGTCCACGACGTCAAGCTGCCGAAGGAAGAGCAGGATTCCACCGAGTCAGCCCCGGCGGTTACCCAGGGCCAGGCATAACGTGGCCCCTGCCGAGCTGACCCCCTCCATCGCGCAGTCCATAGTGGCGGCGGTGACGGATCTGAGGGGCGTCGCCAAGCTCTCGCCCGGCCGGTTCGGGGAGGTCGCGCTCCTGTTTCCCGGTGAGCGCATACACGGCATCCGCCGCCCCACCCCGCAGGATGACACGCACCTGGAGCTGCACGTCGTCGTTGATGTCAGCGCCGGCGTTCCGCTCGCCGAGCTTGGTGCCGCCACCCGCACCACCGTCCGCAACACCTGGCCCGCGGCGCGCCGCGTGGACGTTGTCTTCGACGACGCGGTGTAGAGGAACCGACACACAGAACTAAAGGAAAACCATGAAGAACTACACCTCCCTCGGCGTGATTGCCGGCTTGGTTCTGGCCTTTTTCATCTACCTCGGCGTGTGGTACGTCGCGCTGGCGGTGCTGCTCGCCGCGGTCGGCGGCGTCATCGGCGCGCATTTCGACGGCCGCATTGACCTCACCGCGGTGTGGAAGGGCGTGGTCGGCCAGGATAGAGGCCGAGGCTAGTGAGCACCGATTCCACCGGGGTCGCCCTCGCCGGGCGGACCCGCTTTTCCCTGCGTGCGATGGAAAAGGTCATTAGCTCCGCCATTGCGAGCGTGCCGGGAACCGCGGCTGTCGACGCTAAGTTAGCCGGCCTCGCCGGCCGCGCTTTTCCGCGGGTGATGGCGCAGATGGACCCGGATACGCAAATGGTGGCGGTCGACGTCGACATTGCTGTGTACTGGCCCTCCCCCGTCACCGCAGTGGCGAAGGCCGTCCGCACGGCGATTCGGGAAGCCGTCCGCGATTTCACGGGCTTTCGTACCACCCGCGTCAACGTGACGGTCGCCGGCGCGGTCGCGGGCGAGCGCACGACCGCACTGGCGGTCGACACCCGCGCGCCGCTAACCCCGCAGATTCCAGCGATTGTTCCGGAACGTGCCCTGAAGCCGGTAGAGGTCTCACCGCACGCAAAGGTTCACCAGGTTGCGGTTCCTTCACCGGTGTCGGTGCGTGCGGTGGCGGTGCCGGAGGCGGTGAAGGTGAGGGGCGTCGGCAAGCAGGCGGACGTTGAAGTGCGCACGGAAGGTTTCGGCCCTGGCGAGCACCGCTACGACGAGCTGCGCCCCGTTCGCACAGCCCCGCCGCAGCGGCTGCGCGCTGTCGCCACCCCCGCGCCCGTGGCCGTCCGTTCCGTACCGGCTCCGCGGGGATTCGCGCTGCGCCGCGTTGAGGCTCCCCGCCCCGTCCAGCCGCGGCGGGTTCAGGTCCCGCAGGCTGCTCCCCTACGCACCCCGCACGCCGAGCCGCTCCAGCTACGCCCCATTGAGATTCGGCCTTCCGCCGAGTTCACACGCCGGGTCGACATTCCACGGCCGACGCCGCTGCGTGCCATCACTATCCGCGAAGGAGTCCATCATGAGTGAGAGCTCCCTTCCCGTTGGCTTTGGCCAGCGCCCGAAAGCATCCCCGCCGGCGCGCGGGTGGACCATCATCGTCGGCATTCTGCTGCTCGCCGCGGCCGTCGTCGCGGGGCGCGAAGCCTGGGTCGTGGGTGCCAAGGAGGGCGGTGTCTCGTGGCTACAGCCATTCATCGACGTGATGTCCACGCCGACTGTCGCCACCTGGATGCTGGTCGCCGGGGGCGTCGCCATCGTCGTCGGGTTAATTTTGCTGTGGGCGGCGTGCGCGCCGCGGAAGGCAATGCACGTGCAGATTGGGTCTGAAGAGGCGTCGATGTGGCTGCGCGCAGTGGACATTGCCCGCGTGGCGTCGGCGACGGCGCGGCGGGTGCCGGGAACTGTGGCGGCGCGGAGTCGGGCGAAGATTTCACAAGGCCGCTCTCAGATCACGGTGACCGCGACCGGCGATACTGACGACGCCCAGCTCAAGGCCCGCGTCACTGAAGCCGTAACGGCGGCGCTTGCGGCGATCACCCCGCCCCCGGAGATCACCGTGGTGATTGAGAATGACGAGGAGGAGGTTGCCAATGTCTAAGACGCTCGCGGGTATAGACCGCACGATTCTCGCTGTCTTGGGGCTCCTGCTCATTGCGTTGGGCGTGTGGCCGATTCTTATACACTTCGAGGTCCCCTTCGCCACATATTTGGCGTCCTGGGTGGACCACGATACGTGGGCTGGTTTGCCGGAACAGACATGGTGGCCGTATGCGCTGTGCTTGGCGACGATCATCTGCAGCCTCGCCGGCCTGTGGCTCGTCATTAGCAACCTGCGGCACCATCGGTTTAACGCGGTGCCCTCGGATGCCTCCGATGAGGAAGGCGCGATTAAAACGGAGATGTCTGCGATTGCGGGTGCGGTGGCGGATACCCTCGCGGCGGTAGAAGGCGTTGAGAAGGTTTCGCGGCTCGTGGCCTATGACCGCTCGCGGCCGACGCTGCAGTATGAAGTGTTGGCGGATCCTGATACGCCCTTGCTGCGTATCAAGGACGCCATTGAGGTTAATGACAGTGACTTCCGCGCGGCGTTCCCTGGGATGGATGTGGATACGCGGTACAAGGTCCACTTCACGAAGGTCCAGTCCGCCTAAGCGCAGCGCGCGTTGAGCCTTTAAGCCCCTCACCTGAGGGGCTTTTCTCGTTTCGTCCCTCCCCACAGCTGCCGTTCCCCCAACCAATCCCTTTCCCTGCCCTTAGTCGGCGTTAACCCCGCCTCTGAGCAGGAATTTTGCCCGTTCCGGTTGCGGGGCCCACGGTGCTGTTTTAGTCTCTGTGCTCATGGGGGATATCGAAACCTACATCCGCCTTCGCAATTCGGGGATTGCGCTGGTGGAAAACATTCCTGGCTCACCTGATGAGCTCCGCGCGCTCGGCGCTTCTGCTTCCGATGCTGCCGAACTAGCACGCCTTAACCAGGTTTATTTCGGTCCCACTCGCTTTAGCGGCAAGCAACGCAAAGCCCGGACCGCAGCCCTCACCCAACGCCACAGCCTAGGCACCCTCACACTCATCGAGTCCTACACCGC
>NZ_KV797589.1:0-298 GCF_001809405.1 Corynebacterium sp. HMSC055A01
CCAGCGAGAAGCTCTGGGAGGTCTGCCGCAACCTGGGCATCGCTCAGTCTGTGGGGCGCACTGGCGTGTGCTTCGATAACGCGATGGCCGAGTCGTTCTGGTCGACGCTAAAGACTGAATTCTATGACCGGCAGCGATGGCCTACCCGTGATGCTGCACGCAAGGCTGTTGCCTACTGGATTGAAGTCGTCTACAACCGTCGGCGCCGGCACTCTGCACTCGGAATGGTCAGCCCCGTCGACTTCGAGAACCACGCCGGCGCAATCAACAGCAGAAAAGAAATAGCTGCCTAACCACT
>NZ_KV797589.1:398-2820 GCF_001809405.1 Corynebacterium sp. HMSC055A01
CTACGTGTCCACGATTTGCGGGCAACCCCAGTCGAATATGATCTTGGTTAGGTCTTCTTGCCCGCGCTGGTTGATGCTGATGGTCATAAAGTCGTCGATGATAAGGACATCGACGTTGATCAGTTTCCGCATCTTATCGAGGTAGTTTTGGTCAGTCGGTGAGAAGACCGCCAGCATGTCTACAAGTTGGTCCAGCCGGTAGTACGCCACCGAGTATCCAGCCTTGCACGCGGCGATGCCGATGGCGCAGGCAATGTAGGTCTTGCCTGTTCCCGTCGGGGCGAGGATGTGAATATTGGTCGGGTTTTCCCGCCAGTTAGTGGCTGCGATTCGTTTCAACTGGCGCATGTTGATACCGCGTTGTTCTGCCCGGGTGACTTCAGCAAGGCTCGCATCCGGGTATCGGAATTTAGCCTGGGTAATGGCCTTGGCAATGTTGCGCTGTTGGCGTTGTGTGTAAGCTTCTTCGACTGCGGCGAGGAAAATGTCTTCTGGTAGCGCATCCGCATAGGCCTCGTCGTTGACAACCTCGTAGAAGACATCAGCGAAGGTCGATACGCGAAGCTTGCGCATTTTCGCCCGCACAATTTCGTCGTCGATGCTGCTCATGGTTTCACTCCTTATTGCTTCTAGTTTTCGTAGTGGTCAGCAGGCCGGATAAAGACGGCATCGGCCACCTCACCGGTAAGCGGGGTACTTGGGCGTGGTTGGCGCTTGGCCACAGGCTGTGGTTTTGCCCCTGGTGGCCCGGGATGTTGTTGGGCGTGGGCAATGTCAGTCTGGATGCGTTTGATCACTGCCATCGTGGGGGCCAGCTTCTTGTCTAAGACCTGCTGGCATGCCGGTTCGAGGGTGGCTTTGTTGTGCTTTTTGCCCAGGTTGGCCAGCACGTTGCGTGCCTGAATGAGTCCGCGGGGTACGGCGGCACTATTGCGGTCGAGGATCATCGCTATGACTGCGTGCGTTGCTGCCCCAAACGACGAGGCCCAGGCCAAGAGCTCATCACGGGTAAGCGCCTTGTGGCCTTCATCGTCGCCACATGGGCCATGCTGAGGGTTGGTGGAATACCGGTATTTGAATCCGTGAAGGCGCGTGTGTTCAGCAACAAGCTGCTCCCCGTTGAAGATGCTTACTAGTTGCGGGGTGAGCCTGACTGTTACCGATTCTCCCACCAGCTGAAATGGCACTGAGTAGTACTGGTAGTCACAGGTGATGTGCCAATTGCGGTCGACTTTGAGCCTCTTATAAGACACTTCCGTAAACGGCGTCGGCGGAAGATCCCGCATCATTGGTGCCTCTTCTTTATCAAAGCGCATGCGCCGTGTTGAGCCATCAGGCCGCGTCATTGCGCTGTTGATATCAGCAAGACGGTCAGCGATCGCCTCATTAAGCTCATCAAGGCTATAGAAGACCTCGTTGCTGAAGTAACCCAGGATTTTGGTGTAAGTGATTTTCACGGCACGCTCTACCGCTGCCTTGTCACGAGGCCTGCCGGGCCTAGTCGGCACAATCGTGACCCCGTAATAGTCAGCAAACGCTGCGTAGCGGTCAGTGACCATCCGGTATGTAGAGGTCTTCTTTGGCCGATAAGTCGCCGTAGAAGCATTATCTGGCACGATGACCGCTGGTACTTTGCCAAGATAGTTCAACGCCTTAACATGGCACTCAATCCACGACGGCATCTTCTCGTTCGCAGCGGCCGTGACGTACATCAGCCCTGAGTATGGGCTGACCGCGACGAACAATGACGCCTTGAACGCTGTATCACCACTGGCCTGATCTACTACAGGCACTTTGTCACCGGCCCAGTCGACATAAAGCTCTTGACCTGGCTCATGGGTGACAACTTCAACGAGATCATTGGCACGCAGAAACTCATTGAGCCCACTGCAGAACTGGGAGTACTGGTACTTTGTCTTATCCGTCGGACACGGCTGCGACACGTAGTCCATCCACAGCTTATGCCTGGTCACATGCTTTGTACTTTTCAGCTTGCGTGCAAGAGCGTGAAAATCAGGCTGGTCGTAGGCCATCGTCCGTTTACTCCGGCCGTCGCTGAATCGATCATCGAACCATCCAGGTGGAAGTTGACGGAAACGCTCTAGAGTTAGTTCCTCATCGTTGATGACTTTCTTTGCTCGGGATACTTCTCGTCGTGAACATCCCAATGCGTGTGTGATCTGCGCGTAGCTAGCACCATCAAGGCACATCGCGATGATCTGTTTGAAGTTGGCCACAAGGACCAGCTCCTTCCAAGTAGAAGTTGACGCAACACCACCGGATCGTGGTGCCGCCAACATCAACTATGAAAGAAACCCCCTTGCAGTACCGGATACGCGGAACACCGGTACCAACTACGCGGACTCGCGGTACCAACTACCCCAAATCGACACCCGGACTGCGGACAGCCAGGAAAGTTACG
>NZ_KV797590.1:0-1813 GCF_001809405.1 Corynebacterium sp. HMSC055A01
ATTGACCGGTTCTTTGAAGATAAGATTTCCGGCCGCACGAAGACTGCCCGCCCTGGGCTTGTCGAGTGTATGGCGTATGTGCGCGATGGTGACGAGCTCGTCGTCTCGTCGATTGATCGCCTCGCCCGATCTCTAACGGATCTGCGTGGCATCGTTGATGAGCTCACCGACAAGGGTGTGACTGTTACTTTCCTGCACGAGAACCTATCGTTCTCGAAGGGTGCTAGTGACCCGCGTGCGGATTTAATGCTGGGTATTTTGGGTTCGTTTGCGGAGTTTGAGCGGGCTATTATTCGTGAGCGCCAGGCGGAGGGGATTGCGTTGGCGAAAAAGGCCGGCAAATACAAAGGGCGCAAGCCTGCTCTTAGCCCGCAGCAAGTAGTGGAGATTAAGCAGCGTGTGCTGGCAGGGGAGTCGAAAGCCGCACTAGCGCGAGAGTTTGGGGTCACCCGTCCTACCGTGTATCGAGCATTGAAAAACGCCTAAAAGACGCAGCCGTAACGGTAAATCAGCGCAACTTGACCGGGGTTCGTATGCGTAAATATGCGCAGATTGGGCTGGCTGCATGGGAATTCGATGCTGTCTGCCTTTTACTTCTCTGCGGAGACCACCGGCCCCTTTTCGGTCCAGCGTTACTGCTAACGTTAGTGCCGGTTCACAATCATGCCCCACCACCTGTGGTGGGGCGTGGGCGTGACTTCCTCGTCGGTGCGCGGTTAGGTCCGCGCGTGTACGTGGGCTGTTCTGCGCGCCTAGTCGGCGAGTGGACAACTCTACGACGTTAGGGAGGTGACCGATGGGTAGACACTCATTGGAAACGCCCGGTCGCAAAAGAAAAGACCTTGATGCCACCAAGCTTGACTGGCTCGATGTGGCTACCAAGGTCATAGTTCTTGCGACCGCAATCGTGAAGCTCGTTGAGGCGATGCTTCACATGGGCCTTTAGGTCCGATAACTCCAGCCGATTCGCAGTCGGTTGGGGTTATTTTTATGTGCAGCGATGGGTCAGGGACGAACCATGCTGTCATGTCTTAGGCTAATGTGCGCGCGGAGGTTTCGCAATACTCCCACGCTGGGGACGTAGCTACCTTTCTCTACTGCGGGCAGAAATCTGCGTAGTCGTTCGCATGGACTGCCGTGGTTGGTGTTTGTGCTGGTGGGTTTCTATATTTCGCGGGGGAGCAGTGGGGTGGCGTGACTTGTGCACCAGGTGTTGGTGGTGCGGAATACTTCGCCTTGACGCAAAATCTTGCGGCCAATTTCGCTGCGCTGAGACCCGAAGAGGGCGTGGAGCATGTTCGCTGTGGCGGTCGCATCGGCTACTGCTGCGTGCGCGTCAGGATTGTCCAGTCCCAGGCGGTCGAGGAGTGCCGGTAGGTTGTAGGGGCCACGGTCGAGTATTTGCTTGGCAAGGTCAATGGTGTCAATGAAGGGGAAGAACTCGTCCTCATTATCGTCTCCACCGGTCATGCGGTCGACCTCAGCAACGATCATTTTTGAGTCAAACGGTGCGTTGTGCGCGAATAGTTGCATGCCGTCGATGTAGCTGGTGAAGTCGCCATATACCTCGCTAAACGTTGGGGCGGTTGCCACCATGTCGTTGGTAATGCCGTGAATGTGGGAGTTTTTAATGGCCTTGCCGTCAGGATTAAGCAGTGTGTGCCAGGAGTCGACGGGGTTGAAGTGGCTGTCTGCGCGCACGGCAGCGATTTCAATGATGCGGTCGTAGCACTTGTTAAAGCCGGTGGTTTCAGTGTCAATAACGGCAAAGACCGGCTTGCCCGGCGTGCGTGGGGTGTAGCGGTTGAGGAGG
>NZ_KV797591.1:0-176289 GCF_001809405.1 Corynebacterium sp. HMSC055A01
CATCATGGACCACTTCGACCGCCGCCGAGGAGGTTTCTTGTGTGATTTTGGCAGCTAGTTTTGCGTCCACTTCAACTGCCGTTATCGCCCTCCCCAAGTGGGCCATCGGGTGAGTGAGGGCACCGCTTCCTGGCCCGATCTCAATGATGGGGCCGGAGGTTTGTTTCACAAGATCGACGATGGAGTTGATGATCTTGTGGTCTGTGAGAAAATTTTGGCCATGCTCGTGACGGCCGTATCCGTATGCAGACATCAGGTGTGCTCCTTGGATTTGAAAGGGAGCCGGGCATGACAAATAGCCGCCCGGCTAAAGGACCGGAGCGGTTTTTAACCTACGGGGTAGGAAACCGCCTTAGCGGTTGGTGCGCAACCGCAAGAAAGCGGTACCTGAAATCAACATGGGTCTAATTATATCCATTTAAATTCGCGGGTGTGAAGTGCCCCGGGTTTTGTTCCTAGGCGTTTGCCTTGATTTCTATTATTGCTTGCGGCGGGTGCTGGTCCCAAAATTCGGTTTCCACTTCAGCTGGCGTGCGGTAGCCCAAGCTTTGGTGAAGCCTCGTCTCGTTCCACCATGACACCCACTCAAACGTCGCGATTTCCACCTCGACAACCTCATCCCACCTGCGAGTATGGATCAGCTCGTTTTTGTAGGAACCATTAACGTTTTCCGCCAGAGCATTGTCATAGGAGTCGCCAACAGTTCCGGTGGAAGCGGCAATCCCGTGCTGGGCAAGACGCTCGTTGTAGACAACGCTGACATACTGCGAGCCGTGATCCGAATGATGAATGAGACCTGTTGTTTCCTCAGCAGACGCGATCGCCTGGTTGAGAGCTTGCAGCGGCAACGCTTCGGTGCGCATGGAATCTGATAACGCCCACCCAACGATCCGTCGGGAGTAAACATCGGTGACAAACGCGGCATACACAAAGCCTTTCTTCGTGCGCACGTAGGTAATATCAGCCACCCACAGCTTGTTCGGGCCTTCGGCTTTGAATTCTCGCTCCACCAAGTCCGGGCGCAAATCCGGCCTTTGAGGTGTGCGAGTGGTCATAGGCGAGCGGCCTTTGCCTTTGCCTGATACACCGGCTAGACGCATCAGCCGCGCGGTTTGTTCACGACCGATATCGATTCCGTCACGATGAAGAGCATGCCACATTTTCCGCACACCGTAGATGCCGTAATTATCCCGATGGATAGCACTAATGCGTTCAACCAGCACAGCATCACGAAGGCCGCGAGCACTTACCCCACGGGCCTTGGACTGACGATACCCACGCGAGGTGATGAACCCACCAGCGCGGTTTTTCTTCAACGTCTTACAGATGAACTCGACAGAGAAACGATTCCGGTATTCATCGATGAACCGGATCATTTCCGACGTTTTGGGTCGAGTTCCGACGCGAAAAAAGCTGAGGCAGCCTTTAAAAGTTCATTGGTGTCGCGTAGCTCTTGATTTTCACGGCGTAGCCTCGCGTTTTCCGCGGCCAAGTCTTCAGGCACGGGTTCTGGGATGTTTCCCGCACGGCGGGCCTGCCAAAGTCCATTGACGGGCTGTGTGCCATGACACCCCCAGCTTTGGGGCTACTGCCTGGCACGCGGCTTGCATCGACATATTTTCCGCCAAGATGCGGTCCTCTACAAGACGGACCACACGGTCCTTTGCATCCTGGTCAAATTTTCTTGGCATATTCCAGATTTCCCATCTACTCAGACGGAACAAAACCTGGGACACTTCACTCCTATCCATCTTCACACTCCTTCCACCTGAAGTGTTTGAAGTGGAAATCTTCAATTATGGTAGCCTTACCTAAACTAGGTATAATCTTTATACTTTCCGAAGGGAGTCTCTGCCGCTGCAAACACCAGCCCTGAACGGGATTCGGTCTCAACCAACGGTGGTACCGCTGGGGCATCGGCCAGCACCAGCTGAATCCGCAGGGGCGAACCACTAATTTCCATGGTGCAGACGGCAGCGTCCGATTGCAACTTTGGTGCAGATGTATCGCAGCGCCATTCGCTTCAACGGCCTGGAGGCCGCAAATGAATCGGATGTGCTGCGTATCTACCGCTAGAAACCGCAGCACATTGGAGACCAGCCGCCAAAATGGGCGAGGTTTAGAAGATGAGAAGCGAGGGCCGAGACGAATGTTAGTCCGAAGTTGAAGGTGGCTGCGAGGTTGAAATCCATCCGGAAATATCGCGAAGTTCTGGGAATTTCCCTTCCCATCGCTGGAGTACAACTCGCCGGAGTTGCATTGACCACCACGGACGTATTGATGCTGCAGTCCGTGGGCGTACTGGCGATAGCCGGCGGCGGCCTAGCGATGCAGCTTTACAACCAGATCCGCACGATGTGCGTGGGCATGGTGACGGCCGGGGCAAATCTTGTGGCTGAAGCAGCAGCAAAAATGGAAAAAGAGAAAACCTCTTGTCAAAATTGCGAGGCGGGAGCAGAACAGATCCGGCGGGCTGTGCGCTCCTCCTTCGCGGTGGCCACTGGCACTGCAATTCTCGGCGCGTTACTGGTCATCGCCCTAGGCGGATTGGTCCTTGTTCTGCCCATCGACAAGCACGTTGCCCAACTCACCTTCGCCATGACCCTTGCGCTCGCACCCGGGTTAGTCCCGATGATGTGGCTCAACGTCCTGCGCCAATTCGCCGTGGGCATGCGAAAACCCGGCTCCCTGTTAACCATCACGCTGATATCGATATTTATAAATATCGCATTGAACTGGTTATTTATGACATGGGCAGCCTCGGATCACTGGAAGGTAGCGGGCATCGGGCTTTCTACAACTGTCATCCAACTGCTTACCTTCCTGGCCTTCCGGATTGTGGTACTGCGCATTCCCGAGCTACAGCCCTATTTCCACATCCTTCCGTGTAAAGGAGATGGGGAGACTATCTGCCGCCTCGTCCGCCTCGGGGTACCAGTCAGTCTGACCTATGGCTCGGAGGCTGCAATAACAACCATCGCCGGTTTAGTGATGGGGACCTTTAGCCCACAGATGCTAGCGGCGCACAATATTGTGAACCAACTGGCGTACATCGTTTACCAAGTGTGCATCGGCTTTTCTCACGGCGGCTCGGTGCTGATCACAAGGGCTCGGGCCGAGAGTGCCGACTCAGTGCGCGAGATTACCCGACGCATATTGTTCGTCGTGGTCACGTATCTGGGAATAATGGGCGCGCTGTGGCTTCTGTTGGGCAGGTGGGTACTGCATCCTTTCTTAAAAGAGGCAGATCCCACCACCTTTCACATTGCCGTCCTGCTCCTATGTCTCGCGGTACTGCAACAGTTCGCCAAAGGAATCCAAAACGTGGCAGTGGGCCTACTGAGAGGCCTGAAAGACACCACCTCAGGGCTACGCTGCACCCTCGTCGGGTACTGGCTGGTTGGCGTCCCCGGGATTCTGATATTTGGAAAGCTCCTCGGATGGGAAGGATATGGCGTCTGGTTAGGACTCATCATGGGTTTCGCAACCACGGCGGTACTGCTGCTACGCACATATTCCCGCCGACTGAATGAACTGACTTAACGGGAATGTTGGGGGTAAAAGTTTCATCACCCATTGTAGATAAACAAAGGTATGGCTAACCTAATAGATCCACTTGGAAGAAAGGATTGCCTTGTCCCTCACGACAACTAGGGCTCGCGGTTTTAAAACCCCACGCGCCCCTCACCACCGAATGGCCCGCGTAGTCGCCTCAGCCGTCACCGCCACTGCCCTCCTTATGACCGCTGCCTGCAGCACTAACGATGAACAACAGACCGCAGATGACGGAGAAAAGCAACAGATCACCGACATTCTCGGGCGCGAAGTCGAGGTCCCGAAGAACGTCGATCGGGTCCTCATGGGCGGGCAACGGATGCTTTACACGACATCCATCCTCAACAAAGAAAACCCGCTCCAGGGCATCGTTGCCTGGCCAGATGACCTGGAGCAGAACGACCCTGGCACGTACAAGAAGTACGAACAGAAATTCTCAGAGATCGAAGATATTGAGCAAACTGGTGAAGTTTACGACGGCTCGATGTCCGTTGAGCAAGCTTTGAATTCCCGTCCAGATGTCTTCATTGTCTCCGCAAGCAGCTTCGAAGCCGCCCAGGATGCTGGCATCGTAGACGGTCTAGAAAAGGCCGGAATCCCCACGGTTACCGTCGATTACTTTACCGACCCGGTGAAGAACACCGCACCGAGCGTGCGCTTGCTCGGCAAGGTACTCGGCCACGAGAAGGAAGCGGAAGAGTATGCCGAGTTCTATGAGTCCAAGGTGAACATGGTTCAGGAGCGCCTAGAAAAAGCCAAGGCCACCCCCACACCGACCTTCCTCTGGCGAGCTCCCGGCTACTTCGACTGCTGCTCTACCTTCGCTAAGTCCAACCTAGCCCAAATTGTTAACGCAGCGGGTGGCGAAAACGTGGGCGACGATATGATCGACGCCAAGCAGGGGCAAGTCTCTCCCGAGGCGCTAGCTGAAAAAGACCCAGACGTCATCATCGCCACCGGCGCAGACTGGACCGGCGCCAAGCAGCAGCCAAAGAAGAATGGCTTTGTACCCCTGGGCTACGACGAGTCCACCGAACAGGCAGCCAAAGACTTCCAACGCGTTGTTGACGGGCAACCTGTCCTTAAGGAAATGCGGGCGGTCAAGAACAAGCGGGCCTACGCTGCGTGGCATCACTTCTACGACTCCCCATACAACTACCTAGCCATCGAGTGGTTTGCCAAAGCCATGCACCCCGACCTGTTTTCCGATGTCGACCCGCAGGCCGATTTGGAAGAACTACATGAAAAATTCCTCCCTGTGGAGGCTAGCGGCACCTTCTGGACTGGTTTGCCATGAGCCACGGAGCACGAGCGCAATCAATTGCCACCGGAAGCGAGGTGGACGACCAAAACTCTACCCCGCAACGGCAACGCCCCCGGTCAAACTGGTACCGAACAGCTAGCAGGCGAAAGGTAGCGATCATCGCAGGGCTTACGGCCCTGCTATGCGTCACCATTGCCATAGATTTCCTCATCGGCAGCAGTTTGAACGCAAATGAGGCGCTCTACGTGCTCTTTCACCCCAGCGATTCCCGCCCAATTGACTGGCAGATCATCTTTGATATACGTCTGCCTATGACCGTCACAGCGGTGCTCATCGGTGGCACCCTCGCTGCTGCCGGCGCAGAGATGCAAACCATCTTGGATAACCCCTTGGCAGAGCCCTATACGCTGGGCATTTCCGCCGCTGCGAGCTTTGGCGCAGCCTTTGCCACCGTCTCAGGATTCACCGCGGCGGGAATCGGGGCAGCGCTGGGAATGGCGGGCAGTGCTTGGGTCTTCGCCCTCGCGGCCTGTGCGGTGATCGTCCTATTCTCTCGGTCAAAGAGCTCTGGTACCGAGGGAATGATTCTGCTGGGCATAGCCATCGTGTTCCTCTTCGATGCTCTACTAGCGCTAATGCAGTACCTCGCCTCGCAGACCCAATTAGAGCAGGTGGTTTTCTGGACCTTGGGCAGCCTTACGCGCGCTACGTGGCCTCAGATCGGCCTTCTCGCGGTCATCTCACTAATCGGAATTGCTTACTTCTACCGCAATGCGTGGACGCTGACCGCGTTTCGAATGGGCGACGACCGCGCTAGGTCCATGGGTATCAATATCCCAAAGCTGCGCACGTACACGCTGGTGGGAGTCTCCCTTATGGCGGCAACTGCCGTTTCGATGGCCGGGACAATTGGTTTCATCGGACTCGTCGGCCCACATATCGCCAGGATGCTCGTTGGTGAGGACCAACGCTTCTTCCTCACCACGTCCATCATCTCAGGTGCGCTTTTGCTGACCTCAGCCTCAGTGGTATCCAAGCTGATCCAGCCTGGGGCGATTCTGCCTGTCGGCATCATCACCGCGATTGTGGGCGTTCCCGTGTTCGTCGTCCTCATTGTTTTGCGACGCCGCCCCCGAACTGTCTCCTCAACCTAATGATCGCCTCTCCCAGTACTTCCTGCCCCAGAAAGGACCCCCTCGTGGAACAACCGCCCACGGTTCCGCCAGAACCCACACTCCGGGTAGATAACCTGTGCTTTTCCCATGGAGACGAACAGATACTGAATGACGTATGTCTCCCAAAGATCGAAGCTGGAACCGTCACCGCCCTCGTCGGCCCTAATGGCGCTGGTAAGTCGACTTTGCTGCGCTGCATGGCTAACCTATGCCGATTCAGCGGCGACGTCACTGGGCCCGAGGCAGTATATTTGCCACAGGATCCCCCGCCGGAAAGCACCCTTACCGTATTCGAATCGGTACTTCTGGCACTCCAGCATTCCCGGACGGGATTCAGCGGACTACGGGTAGCCACATCCACACAGGACCGAGTCAGCTCGGTCCTCACGCGGCTGGGGCTAGAAGACCTAGAATCCCGAACAATGTCCCAGCTCTCCGGCGGCCAGCGTCAATTAGTAAGCTTCGCCCAGGCCATCGTATGCCGGCCGCAGGCATTACTACTGGACGAGCCAACCAGCGCTCTTGACCTAAGAAATCAGCTCATCCTCATGGAGCATATTCGCACCTATGCAGCTGAAGCACCCGCGGCGGTCGTGGTTTCGATGCACGATCTTTCACAAGCAGCGCGCTTCGCTCACCGCATTGCGGTACTCCACGCGGGCACTGTATACGCACACGGAGCAGCTAAGGACGTGTTAACCGCAAAAATGTTGCGTGAAGTCTACCGCGTAGATGGAAAAGTCACCCTTACTGATGACGGTTCTGCAGCAATCACCACATCCAGAGCCATATAAGGGGCTTGAAGTGCCCCGAGTTTTGTTCCTAGGCATGTTCCTTGATTTCTATTATTCCCTGTTGCGGGTTCTTCTTCCACAATTCGGTTTCCACCTCGGCTGGGGTTCGATATCCCAGGCTTTGGTGGAGCCTTACCTCGTTCCACCATGACACCCACTCGAACGTCGCGATTTCTACCTCGACAACATCATTCCACCTGCGAGTATGGATGAGCTCATTCTTGTAAGAGCCGTTAACGTTTTCAGCTAGAGCATTGTCATTTCAGTCACCGACGGTCCCAGTGGAAGCGGCAATCCCGTGCTGGGCGAGACGCTGGTTGTAGACAACGCTGACGTACTATAAGCCGTGATCCGAATGGTGAATAAGGCCTGTTGTTTCCTTCGCGCTCACAATCGCTTGGTTGAGTGCTTGCAGCGGTAATACCTCGGTGCGCATCGAGTCCGATAATGCCCATCCGACGATCCGCCGGGAGTAAACGTCAGTGACAAACGCGGTGTACACAAAACCCTTCTTCGTACGCACGTAGGTAATGTCGGCCACCCACAGCTTGTTTAAGGCCTTGGGCTTTGAACTCACGCTCGACCAAATCCGGGCGCAGATCCGGCCTGTTGAGGTGTACGGGTTGTGATTGGTGATCCGCCTGTGCCTGTGCCAGAAACACCAGCTAGGCGCATCAGCCGGGCGGTTTGCTCACGACCGATGTCGATTCCGTCACGGTCAAGCGCATGCCACATTGTCCGCACGCCGTAGACACCGTAATTATCCCGATGAATGGCACCAATGCGTTCAATCAGCACAGCGTCACGAAGGCGACGAGCACTTAAGCCCACGGGCTTTGGACTGGCGATAACCACGCGAGGTGATAAACCCACCAGCCCGGTTAATCTTCAACTCCGGTGCAGATGAACTCGACAGAGAAATGATTCCGGTATTTATCGATGAACCGGATCATTTCTTAACGTTTGGGGCCTGGTCGTGAGGCGAAAAAGCTGGTCAGCACACGCACATGCAAAGAGCATCCCTGAATACGGCAACAAAGCAACGAAAATGGTGACTTTCACCCCGGTGTGCTTGAAGGGTCGTACAGGCGCATTTTCGTACCTGCCCAATCCACCTGCATCGTATGCCCTGGTGCATGGGTGATCCGGGCGGTAAGCCCGGCCGCGTCGACATGGCAGGCAACCAATTGGCGGAACCGGTCGTAGCTGTAGTGACGCTGGCCCGGCTGGGCCAGCGTTGTGGTGTAGCGAGCCCACAATACTTACAATGTTAGCTTCACACGTCTTGTGCGTGCTTTGACGACCGCGTCAAAGTCAATCGGGACGAACGTGCCTTGCCCGCTACTGCGCTTATCTACGAAAATCGCGTCCAACTCGTTATTGATGGGCATGTGAAATATGACGGAATCACCTACGGCAAACCGGTGGATGAGGTCATCCGGGCGGAGCGGCAGCGTGAAAAGCACATCCAGAATCTAGGCTTTGTTGTCTTGCCGTATTCCCCGAGCGAATTGCTTTATGAAAGACCACGAGTGGTCAGTGAGGTGCGGGCAGCGCTCAAGGCTGTGAGGTCGCACCGTAGCGCATAGTGGTGGGGTGGAAAGCGAGCCTCATCAAGCACCGCCGAGTTTAGATGGTCCTTCTACTTTGGTTTCTTAGTGCTGATAAGGGACCATCTCCACACCAAAACCCCATACAAATGGTCCCTTTGCTGAGTAAAGGGGACCAGAGTAAGGGGACCATTTGCGATGAGGGTGGCGCAGGCTAGTTGTTGAGCGGCTTGCGGGTCGCGGCCATGTGCTTGGCGCGCTCCACGTTGGCGGGCAGGAGGACCAGCGGTACGTCGTACTCCACCTCGCGGTCGCAGAACTCGGTGAAGCTCAGCGAGCCGGAGCCGGTGTACATCTCGGCGAGCTTGGCCACGATGACGTGGTCATTCTCGGTGGTGCCCTCGATAGGCCAATCGCGGTCGAGGGCGGGGGAGCCGGAGTACATCTCAATCTCCTCATCGGCCGGCGGGGTGTAGGAGCCGGCCAGGGTGGCGGCCTCCTCCATAGCGCGGGCGAGGACGTGGTCGTAGGACATGAGCACGACATCATCCGAGGACAAAAAGCCAGCCTTCTGTGCCTCGAAAGCAGACGAGAAGTTGCGGGCGGACGCGATGAAATCGAAGGCCTTCTGGTGATAGTCTTCGACACCGGCCGCCTTGAGGCGCTCCAGCGAGGAGATGGTGCCGGTCCAGCCGGGGTAGAGGCCCACGGTGCGCTCCGGGAAGCCAAGGCGGGTATCGGCGTGGGCCACGATGCGGTCGCAGGCCAGAGCGGTTTCGAAGCCGCCGCCCAGAGCGACGCCACGCACAGCGGCCACGACCGGAACCGGGGCGAACTTAAGGGCGCGTAGGGTGGTCGAGCCGTCCGAAAGGAGGGATTCGACGAGCGAGGCATCGCCGGACTCACCAGCGGAAGCGATGGAAGCGAGGTCTGCGCCCGCGCAGAAAACCGGCTTGTCATTACCAATAACCAGCGCGACGAGGTTCTCCGAGGTCACGGCGCCCAGAGCGGCACGGATGACTTCGAGGGCGGGCGTTGGCAGGGAGTTCATCGGGGTGTGTAGGTCGATGATGCCGATGCGGCCAGCCGGGGTGGAGACCGCGTGGACAGCGCCCGCCTCCTGAGACACGATGGTCTCCGCATCCAGAGAAGCCAGGGTGACAACACCCTCGCGCGGCGCGAGTTCCTGACGTTCTCCCTGAGAAGAGAGCACCGAGCCCTTGCCGTAAAAACCGCCCGCCGAAGCCGCGGCGGAGACCAAGGCCGGGACGTTGGAGCCGTAGGCGGAGGCGACCCAGTCGATGCCGATGGCGTCGGCAAGCGCGAAGATGCCCTTCTTCCAGCCGAAACCAAGAGTAAGGCCCTCGTCGATGAGGCCCACGTGGTCCGCAATGTCAGGTGCGACCTCGCAGCAGTACGCCAGCGTGCCGAGGAAGACGGCGCGGGCAAAACGGCCGCCCGGCGAATCGGTCTCCATGACCTCGCGCGGATCTTTGAGTCCCACGACAGGATCGGTGGGCTGAGTGCGGGGTACGTATTCGTAGGAGGCGTTGATGACCTCGTCACGGCCGCGGTAAAAGCCGCCGTCACCGGTGCGGCCGGTGAGCCCTCGAGAAACGAGACCTTCGATAAAGGAGTCATCGCCGAGGGGGACGTCAAGAAGCGGATCGCCCGCCGGCAGGGCCGTCTCCAAAGACTTCCAAATCGGCTTGACCAGCTGGAGGCCGATGTAATCGAGCAGCCCGAAAATACCGGTGCGCGGAATGCCGAAGGCACGGCCGAAGGAGGCGTCGGCAAGCTCGTAGCTCACGTCGAACTCGCGGGCGCGTGCCACACCGGCGGCCATCCAGTAGCAGCCCACGCGGTTGGCAATGAAACCCGGGGTGTCGCGGCACTCGAGAGCAATCTTGCCCAGGGTTTGCTCGATGGTCGTGCGCAGCGTGTCCTCGGTCTCTCCAGAAGCGATGAGCTCCACCAGCCGCATGACCTTCGGCGGGTTGAAGAAGTGCGTGATAGCGAACTTCTCGCGGCGGGCCTCCGGCACGCCCTCCAGGAGGGAGGCCAGCGGCAGGGTCGAGGTGTTCGAGCTCAACAGAGCATCCGCAGACAAATAAGGCTCGATGGCCTCGTAGAGCGAGTGCTTGGCGCCGAGGTCCTCGAAGATGGCCTCGATGACCCACTCGCGGTCCTCCAACAGCGCGTAGTCATCGCTGGCGCGCACGCGCTCGGCGAACTCTGGCAGGTGGAAGCCTTTGCGCTTGAGCTGGATGTCGACGCCGCGCTGCGCGCCTTCCGCGTTCTGGTCCAGCAGCACGACGTCCATGCCCGCCGACGCACACAGCGCGGCGATGCCCGAACCCATAGAACCTGCGCCGATGACGGCTACCTTGGTGATGCTCATTTACTTTTCTCCATTCTCAATAGTCATGGCGATTCCCTGACCGCCGCCGATGCACATGGTGACCAGGCCATAGCGCTTGCCCTCGCGGCGTAGTGCATACGCCAGTTTGGTCAGCAGGATGACGCCCGTGGCACCGACCGGGTGGCCGTGCGCAACGGCGCCGCCATAGATATTCGTCTTCGCCGGGGCGAAGCCCAGCTGGTCCTGCACGGCGATGGCCTGGGCGGCGAAAGCCTCGTTGGATTCGATGAGGTCGATATCCTCCAAGCTCAGCTCGGCCTTATCCAGCGCCTTCGGGACGGCAGCGATAGGGCCGATGCCCATACGCGTCGGGTCCACGCCCGCGATGGACCAGGACACAATCTTCGCCAGCGGGTCCAAGCCACGCTTGGCCACCTCTTCCGCGGTGGCCAGCACGGCGGCTGCCGCACCATCGTTGATGCCGGAGGCGTTGCCGGCGGTGACGGTTCCGTCCTTAACAAAGACCGGCTTGAGCTTCGCCAGCTTCTCGACGTCCGTCTCTCGCACCGCTTCATCAAAGTCCAGCTCGCCGACGGGGACGATTTCTTCCGCGTGGACGCCCTCCGCGCGGGCCTGGGCGGCGCGCGCCTGGGACTCGGCGGCGAACTCGTCCTGGCGCTCGCGGGTGATGGTGTTATCTGCAGCGACGTTCTCCGCGGTTACGCCCATATGGCCGGTGCCGAAGGGACAGGAGAGCGCGCCGGTGAGCCAGTCATAGAGTTTGCCGTCACCCATGCGCTTGCCAAAGCGTGCGCCTTCGACGGAGTAGGGCGCGTTGCTCATAGATTCCGCGCCGACGGCCAGCGCCAGGGCGCCGTCGCCAGACTGCAGAAGTTGGGCCGCACTGATGACGGCCTGGACTCCGGAGCCGCACAGGCGGTTGACGCCCATCGCAGTGGAGGAGTCCGGCATGCCGACGTTCTTGGCAATGGCGCGTGAGAGGTAGAGGTCCTTCGGCACGACGGGCATGACGTTGGAGGCTACGGCGGTATCGAGGTCTGCACCAGTTAGCCCCGAACGATCAATAGCCACTTCGGCGGCAAGCGAACCGAGCTCGGTGAGGGAAAGTCGGGCCAGGCTACCACCAAATTTTCCGACGGGCAGGCGCGCGGCGCCCGCGATGTAGATGTCTTGGGGCATGAGCTCCTCCGTAGGTTTAACGAATCATCATTAGTTAACTAGGTATCCTAGGTCACTTTTTCGCCGCGTGCAACGGAGCTTCACTGGAAGGTGTGTGAGGGGCTGTAGTTATGGCGTGGGTGTAACGTGCGCCACCCCCGCGTTGTTTACAGATTGTTCAACAACCCTTATGCTTTCACCATCGTTAAATGCGACCTTCGTCACGAAAGGTGCCCAACAATGAGCTTGGAATCAACCAATTCCTCCGCAGCTTCCCAGGAAGCAGCCCAGGGAACTACACAGGACGCGCCGAAAGAAGCGCAAGCCCCCAAGGGCATCGGCGCCATGGCCGGCGCCATGTTCCTTATGGCCACCTCTGCCATCGGCCCGGGCTTCTTGACCCAAACCTCCGTCTTCACCGTGCAGATGGGCGCGGCCTTCGCCTTCGCTATTGCGCTGTCGATCATTGTGGACATCGCCATCCAGCTCAACGTCTGGCGCATCCTCGCTGTCTCCGGCATGCGCGCCAACGAGCTGGGTAACACTGTGCTGCCGGGCCTGGGTTGGTTCCTCGCTGTCCTAGTTTTCATCGGCGGCGTTGTCTTCAACATCGGCAATATCGCCGGCTCCGGCTTGGGCCTAAACGCCATGATCGGCATCGATGCACGCATCGGTGGCCTCATCGCCTCGGCCATCGCCATCTTCATCTTCCTGTCCAAGCGGGCGGGCGTCGCGCTTGACCGCATCGTCGCCGCGCTGGGCGCCATCATGATTCTGCTCATGCTTTACGTGGCGATTGTCTCCCAGCCGCCGGTGGGTGAGGCCCTGAAGAATACCGTCATGCCGGAAAGCATTGACTTCTTCGTCATCACCACCCTCATCGGTGGCACGGTGGGCGGCTACATTACGTTTGCCGGCGCACATCGCCTCATCGACTCGGGCCTGTCCGGCCCGGAGAACGTCGGCGCGATTACGAAGACCTCCGTGCTCGGCATCATCGTCACCGGCATCATGCGCGTGCTGCTCTTCCTCGCGGTCCTGGGCGTCGTCGCCACGGGTGTTGCGCTCTCCGAGGACAACACGGCCGCCGACGCCTTCCGCCAGGCCGCCGGCGAGTTTGGCCTTCGCGCCTTCGGTGTCGTCCTTTTCGCGGCCGGCCTGTCCTCCGTCATCGGCGCGTCCTACACCTCCATTACCTTCGTGACCACCCAGAAGGTCAGCCCGCGGACCCGCAACTTCCTCACCGTCGGCTTCATTGTGGTCTGCGCCATTCTCTTCGGCATTCTTAATTCCGCACCGCAAAAACTTCTCATCTTCGCGGGTGCTTTCAACGGCATCATCCTGCCCATCGCCTTCGCCATGGTGATGTGGGTCGCGTTCAAGCGCCATGACCTCACCCACGGCGTCAAGCAGCCGATGTGGCTGCTCATCGCCGGCGTCTTGGCGCTCGCGCTGGAAATCTTCATTGGCGTTAAATCCATCTCGGGAATCGTTGAACTATGGGCATAATGCAGACTCCCGCAGATGTGCGCGCCTTCGCCCGCGCGCACGACATGACCACCACCGCCGGCCACGCCCGCGGCTTCATGCAGGCTAACCTCATCGCGCTGCCGCGCGAGTACGCCTTCGACTTCCTCCTCTTTGCACAGCGCAACCCCAAGCCGTGCCCCATCGTCGGTGTGCTGGAGGCCGGGCAGTTCACCTCTGAGCTCATCCCGGGCGGGGATATTCGCACGGACATCCCGGCCTACAACATCTATGAGGATGGCCAGCTTACGCAGACGCTTGACGACGCTTCCCCCCTTCTACTCCGCCGACATCGTCTCCTTCCTCATCGGTTGTTCCTTCACCTTTGAGAATGCGCTCGTGGAGAACGGCATTTCCATCGCCCACATTGATCAGGGCCGCAACGTGCCGATGTATCGCACCTCGATTCCCTGCGCGCCGGCTGGAGTCTTCTCTGGGCCGATGGTTGTCTCCATGCGCCCCATCCCCGCGAGCCAGGTTGCCGATGCCGTCCGCATCACCTCCCGCTACCCGGGCGTCCATGGTGCCCCGGTTCACGTGGGCGACCCTGCTGCCATCGGCATCGAGGACTTGTCGCAGCCCGATTTCGGCGAAGCCGTCGACATCCCTGAGGGCACCATCCCGGTCTTCTGGGCGTGCGGCGTGACCCCGCAGGCCATCGTGATGAACTCGCGTCCCAGCCTGGCCATCACACATGCCCCGGGCAAGATGCTCGTCACCGACATCCCGGATCGCGACTTCCTCATCCCTTAATTTCTGTGCGGTGGTGCTACCACCCCAAGCCCTCAGTGCGCCGATACATGGTTCTACTCAGATGGTTCTGGTCAGAAGGTTTGTTTGGGGGCAAACAAACCTTCTTTGAGTGCATAGATGGTTCACTTGGGGGTAAACGAACCTTTTGACCCGAACCATCTCACTCGAACCATGTGGTGCCGGTTAGTTTTGCGCGGGTGGAACCGGCTAACAGGAGCGAAGGCCATAGTGGGGGACTCGGAAACTAAAGGAAGCTAAAGGACCCGGAGAATCGATTCCATCGCGCGCATCAAGTCCGCGCGGCAGGCATCGGCGGCCGCCTCGCGCTCGCCTTGCGCAATGAGGTGAGCCAAGTCGATGTTGGCTTGCACGTGGTTATCGTGAATCTGCGGGTAGCGCTCCAGCGTCAACAAGAAGGTCAAGCGCATGCGCGCCAGCAGGTGCGACATGGAGCGGTCCAGCGTCGGCGAGCCCAAACCGGCGACCAGCTGCTTGTGGAAGCGCTGGTTGATGAGGGGGCGGGGAGCGTCGTTAAGCACTGCGGATTCGGTCAGCCGCACCAGCTCGCCTGGGTCCTCGAAGGTGGCATAGCGCGCCGCGGCCGGCTCGATGGCTGCGCGCGCCAAGTAGAGATCGCGCACGAAATCGCCGTCAGGGGTGGCGATGAACACACCCCTGTGCGGGATGCGCTCCACGATGCGCTCGGAGGCGAGCATGGCGAAGGACTCCCGCAGCGTGTTGCGGGAGCATTCGAAGCGCTCGGCCGCGCGGACCTCGCTGAGCTGGTGTCCGGGCATGTACTCGCCCTCGGAGATGGCGGCGCGGAGCGCGGACGCGACGGAATCAGCAAGCATGCGACTTACAGTAGCCCGCCGCTTAGGAAATCGTGGCGATTACCGCGCCCGGTTCCAGCCTGGAACCCTCCTTTGCCACACGGCTCAGCGTGCCCGCGGCCGGAGCCTTGACCGCGGATTCCATCTTCATGGCCTCAATCGTGGCGATGGCCTGGCCTTCCTCGACCGTCTCGCCGTCCTCGACGTTCCACGCCACGAGGTTGGCCTCGTAGGGGCTGGTCACCTCGTTGCCGCTGGCGCTGGCACCGGAGGCCGCGCTTGCCGACGCCCCCTTCGCCTGCCCCTGCGCCAACATATCGGTGGGGAAGCCCACGCTGACCAGCTTGCCGTCGATCTCCAGCGCAACGCGGGTGCGCTGCGCGTAGATGGCCTCGACGGGGACGGTGGCGCTCGTGGCCTCCGCGGAGGGGCGGTAGTTGTGGTCGAGCCAGTCGGTGTAGATACCGGCTGCGGCATCGGCGTCGCCGTGATCCACGAGGACCTGGGAGGAGACCATATC
Source organism: Corynebacterium sp. HMSC055A01 (assembly GCF_001809405.1). Lineage (NCBI taxonomy): Bacteria > Bacillati > Actinomycetota > Actinomycetes > Mycobacteriales > Corynebacteriaceae > Corynebacterium > Corynebacterium sp. HMSC055A01. The sequence continues at coordinate 15,513 of NZ_KV797591.1, forward strand.
GCGGTGGAAGGGCAGCACGGTGCGAACACCTTCGATGTCGAATTCCTGGAGGGCCTGCTGTGCACGCTTCAGGGCGATCTCGCGGGTCGGCCCCCAGACCAGAAGCTTAGCCACGAGCGAGTCATAGTAGGGCGGCACGATGGAGCCGGAGCGCACGCCGGAGTCCACGCGGATGCCAGGGCCCGTCGGCGGCTCGAAGCGCACGATGGTGCCCGGGCAGGGGGCGAAGCCGTTGAGGATGTCTTCGGCGTTGATGCGGAACTCGAAGGCGTGGCCATCGGACACAGGGTCTGAAGCTTGCGCTTCAGACGAGGAAGAGGAATCAGACGCGAAGGAGAGGGGCTCCCCGGAGGCAATGCGGAACTGCTCCGCAATGATGTCCACGCCCGTGACCATCTCGGTCACCGGGTGCTCCACCTGCACACGGGTGTTGACCTCGAGGAAGGAAATCGTGCCATCCTCGGAGACGATGTACTCCACCGTGCCGGCACCGGTGTAACCCACCTTCGCGCAGATGGCGCGGGCACCTTCGTGGATGCCGGTGCGCTGTTCGTCGGAAAGCGCAGGCGCCGGAGCCTCCTCGATGAGTTTTTGGAAGCGGCGCTGCGTGGAGCAATCGCGGGTGCCCAGCACGGCGACGTTGCCGTGCGTATCAGCCAGAATCTGCGCCTCCACGTGGCGCGGGTGGGTCAGGAACTTCTCCACGTAGCACTCCGCGCGGCCGAAGGCCTCCTTGGCTTCGCGGCCGGCGGAGTTGAAGGCGGCCTCGATGTCCTCGAGGTTCTCCACCACCTTGAGGCCGCGTCCGCCGCCGCCATAAGCGGCCTTGATGGCGATGGGCAGGCCGTGTTTCTCGGCGAAGGCGCGGGCCTCCTGCCAGTCATCGATGGGATCGGAGGTACCCGGTGCCAGCGGGGCGCCAACCTCCTCGGCCACGCGGCGCGCGGCAATCTTGTCACCGAGCAGCTCGATGGACTCCGGCGACGGGCCAATCCACGTCAGGCCGGCCTCGGCCACGGCGCGGGCAAAGTCGGCGTTCTCCGAGAGGAAGCCGTAGCCGGGGTGGATGGCATCCGCGCCGGCGCGCACGGCGATATCGAGGAGCGCGGGGACATTCATATAGGTATCCGCCGCGGAGTTGCCGGGAAGCGCATAAGCTTCGTCAGCCACCTGGGTGTGCAGGGCGCCAGCATCGGCTTCGGAGTAAATGGCGATGGAGCGGATGCCCAGGTCACGCGCGGTGCGGGCAATACGGACGGCGATCTCGCCGCGGTTAGCAATAAGGACTGCAGAGATCATGGGTGGGTGTTCCTTTACTAGTGTTTAAGCGAGTTCAAAGCGGACCGTCGCCCCCGGCGGGAGCTGTGCGGCGATATCAATATCTTCTTCAAGGACGGTGGCGATGACCGGGTAGCCGCCGGTCACGGCGTGATCGCGAAGGAAAATCACGGGTTCGCCACTTGGCGGAACCTGGACTGAACCTGCGACCATTCCCTCCGAGGGTAGCTCGCCCTTTCGTGCACGGCTCAGGGTCACGGAACCTTCCGGGCCGACCAGACGCACGCCCACGCGGTTGGACTGTGCAGTAACGGTCCACTCTGTGGCGAGGAAGGCCTCTAGGCTTTCGGGAGTAAACCAGTCATCGCGCGGACCGAGCACGCAACGCAGCACGCCCTCGGTCTGTCCGTGCGCGCCTTCCCTAACGCGCATCGGGTTGCTCAGCTGTGCATCGGTCATCGCGGTGGAGCGGGGGAGGACACCGATGACGTCGCCCAGCCGCACCGGCTGCGGCCCCAACCCAGAGAGCACGTCCGTCGAGGCAGAGCCCAGCTCCGCATCCGCCACGATGCCGCCGCGGATGGCGATGTAGTTGCGCAGGCCCACCGTCGCGGGATCCACAGTCACCGTGGAACCAGCGGTGACGAGCACCGGGCGCGCGAGGTGCACCGGCATATCGTCCAGCAGGACTCGGGATTGGGCGCCGGTGACGCACATGACGGCGTCGGTCAGCGCGCGCAGACGGATGCCACCGATGTTCTCCAGCACGGTTGCCCCGCGCGGGTTACCCACCGCGACGTTGGCCGTGGCAGCCGCCGCCAGGTCCGCCGCACCCGAGGGCGTGACACCCAAGTTGCCGCGGCCGGGGCGCCCCTGGTCTTGGAAGAGTGTGAGCAGGCCGGCATCGAGGACCTCCATGCGCGGCAGGCGCGCCGGGGTGCGGCGGCCAAAAGGCGTGGTCGACACCACGTCCGGCAGCGAGCTCACCGCGCGGTAGCGTACGCGGTCACCGGGCTGGACCAGTGCCGGCGGGTGGGCATCAGATTCCCACATCGGAGTTGAAGTAGTGCCCAACAGCTGCCAGCCGCCCGGGGAGACGCGCGGGTAGACAGCGGAGAAACCGCCGGCAATACCGACGGCGCCCGCCGGCACCGCGGTGCGCGGGGTGGCGCGGCGCTCGATGTTGAAATTCTGCGCCGAGTCCGCCGGGGTGCAATAAGTAAAACCGGGCGCGAAGCCGCCAAAAGCGGCGAGCCACTCGGTGGACGTGTGCCAATCAATGAGGCCTTCGCGCGACATGCCCATCAACTCGGCGGCCTCATCGAGGTCCTCGCCGTCATAGAGAACGTCGATCTCCACAAAGCGCGGATCCTCGCCCGCCTGCGCGGTGGGGTGGAAGTCCTGCAGCTTCTCGGCGGCTGCGGCCGCGGAGTTCGGGGTGGCGAAGGTCAGCAACAAGGTGGTGGCTGCAGCAATGGCGTCGACTTGGTCCTTGAGCGGATTGGCGTCGAGGGCCGCGTGCCACGCCATGACCTGGGATAAGTCCTCCAGTTCCACGAGCAGCGCGCGCGTTCCTACGGGGTGAATCTGCATCAGATGGCGCTCCGAATCTCGATTCCGCGCTCCTGCAGCTCGGCGACCACACCGCGCAGCAGTTGCACCGCGCCGGGCGAATCACCGTGCGTGCACACCGACTGGGCATCCACGTTGAGCACGGAGCCGTCGATGGCCGTGATGGATCCGGTTTCGGCGACCTCGAGCACGCGCTTGACGACGTCCCCCTCATCACCCATCACCGCATTCGCTTCGCGTCGCGAGACGAGTGTGCCATCGGGGTTGTAGTTGCGGTCGGCGAAGGCCTCGCGGATGACGGTGAGCCCCTTCTTCTCCGCAATGTCGACGGCGACACCGCCGGGCAGCAGCATGACGGGTAGATCGCCGAAGGCTTTGATGCCGTCGATGACGGCGTGGGCCTGGGCCTCGTGGTGGACGATGGTGTTGTACATCGCGCCGTGCGGCTTGACATAGGCCACGCGGGTTCCGTTGGCCTGGGCCAGGGCTTGGAGGGCACCGATTTGGTAAGTGACTTCGTCGGCAAGCTCGGCAGGAGCGTAATCAATGAAGCGGCGCCCGAAGGCTGCCGGGTCGTTATAGCCCACGTGTGCGCCGACGGTGACGCCTGCTTCTGCGGCCGCCTTGAGGGTGCCCGCGATGGAGTGCGGGTCGCCGGCGTGGAAGCCGGTGGCGACGTTGGCGGAGGAGACGAGCTGGAGCATCGCGGCGTCATCGGCAACGGGGTTGCCGGCGGTGGTTTCGCCGAGGTCAGCGTTGAGGTCTATGTGCAGCGCGCTCATAACAGGAGGACACCTCTTCTGTAGTTCCCAAATTGTTGAACAATCTATGGGTGCCTAGTGTAGCCCGCATCACGTAGGTTTGTGAAGTGTGTCCCGTATCTGTGGATGGGTGGGACGTGAAAACACCCCCATCACGACGGTGATGGGGGTGCGGCTGCCTCGCGCCGGTGGGCCGGCGCTGCTAAGAGCTTCGCGTTTGAAGCTCGATGGTGCAGGAATCAGATTAGAACGGGAGGTTGACTCCCAGTGCCTGTGCTGCGGCCGGTGCGGCTGCGGCCAGCGCGCCTACGACGCCGAGGACGATGACGGCGATGCCCAGCCCAGAAGGCTTGCCGTCCTCGGAGGAGAGCTTGCCCTTGATGTCGTCGGAAGAGCTCTGATTCTCGCTGCTCTGGTCGCCCTTGCCTTCGTCGCTGCTGCCGGCGTCGCCACCCTGGTTGCTGCTGCCGTTATCGCCTTCGGTGCCGGTGCTGGAGGTGGCGTTGGTGCTCTGGCCGGTGGTGTCTTCAGCGTTGGCGGCGGTGACGCCTGCGAGTGCGAGGGCGCCGGTCAGGGCTGCGGCGGTGAGGTTGCGGGAAATGCGCTTCATGTTTCTTACTCCTGGGGTTAGATCGGGAAAGTTTGGTCAACGCCGTATCAGACGATGTTGTCACCGTTAACTGATGTCGACTTCCCACATACTAACCGAGAAATAGTGAGATAGGTCAAACTATTTCCACTTTTTAAGCTACTCCACGCAAATTTTCATGAACGCGTCAGGGTGCGCTGGCGCGTCGGATGGCGCCGGGCCTTGCTGTGGTGAGATGAAACTTCCTGCGTGGTTCGGGTTTTGGGGCCTGCTTGTGCGGTAGTTCATCTGTTGAATCTTTTAACTTCCTCCAAGGGGTGCGGCCAGAAAAGTGGTGGACCAACGGGCGTATAAAACCGCAAAAGCCGCGTCTCTCCACCCCCGGTAGGGGAAGGGAGAGATGCGGATGAGTTGCCTGTTGGCCCTAGGCCTTAAACCTCTTAGATGAAGAGCTTGCGGCGAGCAACGACAGCGCCGGCAGCGATCATGGCTGCGATTGCCAGTGCGGCGAGGCCGCGGGCAACGGTGTTGGAACCGGTCTCAGCGGAGATACCGCGGGACTGTGCTGGGGTCTGTGCGGCGGTGCCTTCAGCAACCTTGCCGCCCTGGGCGATGACCTCGTCCTTGTTCTCCTGCAGCATCTTCTCGGAAGCGGCCTTCTCCTCAGCGGAAGGAGCGTCCTTCTGAGCTGCCTCCTCGGACTTCACGTAGGTCTTGCCATCCTTGGCCAGGTACCAGGTCACGCCACCGATGATGAGGGCGGCCGGCAGGGCCAGCCAAGCCAGCTGCTTCTTGTCGAACTCGGCGCTGGTCGGCTCGGCCTCGGACTCGGACTCGCCGTTGATCGGGTAGTCAACGGAAGACGGTGCGGTAGCCTCGCCGGTGGCTGCCATGTCCATGTCCGGGGCCATCACGCTGGTGGTGGTCGGCGCGTCGGCATCCTGCTGAGCCTGCTGCTGCTCCCAAGCCCACTGTGCCTGCTCTGCGGTCAGTTTGGTGGTTCCGTCCAACTCGCCGTTCTCGTTGCGGTGCTGGTAGCTACCGTCGGCCTGCTTCTGGTAGGTGACGCCATCGACCGTGAGTTCAGCCGGGGCCGGGATCTGGGCAGAGGCAATGGCGGTGCCGCCCAGCGCGAGGGAACCAGCCAGAACGGCTGCGGTCAGGGTGCGGTTGATGCGCTTCATAAGCTTCTCCTTGCGGGGTTTGTGAGGTATGTGAGAGGGATTCAACCCGACGTGAACCACAATAGCCACAACTTTCACATTAGTCACAAGGGTTTTGAAATGTTGCCCCGTAACATGGCGGATGCTTTTCGTGCCAGACGGGTGACATGTTCGGTAGGTTGCGGCCCTCAAGGGCGGCGCTACAAGGTCTGTTAACCTGCAAGAATAAGAACGTTCTTGTCTGTTGAGCTGCGAAAACGTTCGATAACTGTGCGTAGTGGCGGAAATCCCCCTGAACGGGGGATGCTGCATGGGGCTTAGTTCTGTTCTGCGGCAGGATCAGGAGCCTCGGTTACGCCCTCAAACTGCCATCCCACCACGGCATTGCGCACCGCAGCAGCCAAAGGGTTGGCCGGCTGGATGCAGCTGATGGTGAGAAGGCGACCGGGCTGGGCATCGGTGCCCCAGATGCTCTCATCCTGCTCAAGGCCGTCCTTCGACGGATCGTGCAGATCTGTTGCGGTGTACACCAGCCATTGCTCGCCGGAGTTCTGCGTGCGAAGGTACAACTTGTCGCCCACAGAGGCTTTGTGCTCGTCGGCGCTACCGTCATAGAGGTTATTGAACACCGCTGGTACTCCCGCACCGGTATGTCCGGCGACCACCACGACATCCTGTGCATCCGTGCCAGGGAGCGAATAGGGTTTATCCTCCGCGGTGTAGGTACAAGCCTTATTCATCGAGTCGGGGTTGATCTTGTTGTCTTTGATTCGACAGGAGCCTTCTTCAAACTCTGCGCGCACATCAATTGTCGGGATGTACATCTCCACCGCTGGGGAGGGCTCGATGACGGCGGCGGGTTCCGCAACCACATCGGTTGGTTGTGGCGCGGGCGCGTCTGGCTCCTTATTGAACTGGAGCGCGGCGACGATGCCGACGAGAACCATCGCCAAAATAAGGAGAACTCCCAACCCGCGACGGCTGATGGGCGTGCGAGGGCGCGGTGATTTCCGCCGTGGCGCAGGGGTTGTCGTCTTCTTCGGCGTCGTTCGGGTCGGCGCTTGTTGGGTCGGCGCTTGTTGGGATGGCGTTTGTTGGGCAGGCGCCGACGTTGAAGCGGATCGACGGGAAGGGGAAGTTGTCGACGGGGACGAAGCTAGGCGTTCTTGGCTGGGGCGGCGTCGCGGGCGGTAGGAAGGGCGCTCAGGGGCAGTGCTCTCGTGGTCGTGAGTAGAGCCTCGCCGGCGAGCACGCTCGGCGCGCAGATCAATACGGATTCCTTCTTCTGGCAGGCGATAGCTATCGCGCTGTGTCGAGTAGCGAGAATCCATAGTGAGCTCCTGAAGAGAACGATAATTAGAAAGTTACAGTACTACTCGCTAAGTAACTATTCCGTATGCGCTCACTATGGCGGCAGGAGCGGGCATAAAATGCCGCCTGAACTCTCGGCCTGGATGGCTGGCGATGAGGGAAGCCGTTGGCTAATGCCTTCCGTCGGCAGCGAGCTGAAAGTGCAACGCGTAGGTGATGAGCCAGTGGGTGGACATGAAGTGGCCGTCGACAAGCTGCGTTTGCGCGCTGGCTGCTAGTGCTTGGGCGCGTGGTAGGACGGAGGCGTCGAAATGCTCGGCGAGTTCAACGAGCATCCATGCTCTGGTTAGCGCTAGGCCGTAGAGGTGGGCCAGGCGGCCATCGGTTGGGTCAAGCACCTCTGGGATTTGTGTGAGAAATTCCAGTGCTTCGGTGCGGTGGGGAAGAAAGCCGTCGAACCAGTGTGGGAAGTCCGGCAGCACGCGCGACATGAGTAGGGCCTCCGATAGCCCGTTGGACAGGAAATCGTGCCCGGACAGCTCCCATTCGAGCGGGTAGTCGCGGTCTTCGCCGAAAAGGCGGACAGCAGCCTCGCGCACCGAGCTCGCCAGTGAATCCAGCCCGAGTTTCTCCGCGGCCTCGAGGATGAGGAAAAGGTTGAAGGCTGTATTGGAATGCATGCCGTGGCGCACCGGTTGGTTGAGTGATTCAAGCCAGTCGTGGCAGTGCTGTGCGGTTAGCTCTACGAGCTTGTCCATCGCTTCGCCAGGCCGAACGGAGGCGAGCTGCAGCAGCCAGGCGCGCCCATAGGGCATTTCATATCCGGGGTGGGCGAGTAGGTAGTTGTATTCCGTGGTGAGGGCTTCTGCGCTGAGGCGATCGTCGAGAAGCTCGGCAAGTTCTTTCGGAGACTCGGGCCCGAGAATCTTGTTTAGTAGCGCGCCTGAGTACTGCATGTGGACGCTGGAGTGCCAGTCGAAACAACCGTAAAAACTGGGGTGCAGCTCGCGCGGGCGCACGTCGCAGTCTTCTGTGGAAGCGCTCGTGTGGTGCATCGCGGCGGGGAATTCGCGCTCGAGTGCGGCCACAATTGCTTCCGCCCAAGTGCTGGCACAAGTTTCTAGCGTGGTCATGCGTCAAGTATGGCAAAGCTGAAGGTGGGGAGCGCGTTTAAACGCAGGTATAGAAGGCCTGTTCGAATTTGTGGCGTTGGTGTCCGGGCCCCTCGTAGTCTTTGGAGCAGGCATCCAAGGGGCGGGGGATGTGTGGGTGTCTGAAATCGCTGGCAATGCTCTTCGTCTTTGGGGGTTGTCACTAACGAAGAAGGGGGAACTGTGAAGTTCTTGGAAAACAAGCCGACGACATTTAGTAAGAGACAAGTACATCGAATAGGTAGTGCGTTGCGCAATGGGGAATCGGTTGATGAGGAACAGCTCGGGCTGTTCTTGGACCAGCAATCAGCCCTGTGTGAATCGATAATTCAGGAAGCGAGCCAGACTATGACACAGCTTGATAATCAGTTGACGATGACTGCAGACTCCATCGTGGAACCAGATTCAGACAGGTATTTCTTGAGTTCTCGCGTAAAAACGAGAGACACATTGAGAGAGAAATTGAGTCGAATGCCGAGCTTCCCTTTAGAGAACATTCAGGATGTATCTGGCGTACGGATGGACGTCGATGTGACCTTAAAAGAGCAAACTGTACTTGCGAAGCTTCTTTCGCGAGAGCTTGTGAAGGCTGGCGCGAGGAAAGTGATTCTTCGGGATATGCGAGAGGAACCACACTCGGGGTATCGCGCGGTGCACTTACATGTGATGTCAGAGGCCGGACGTGCAGAATTTCAGCTACGAACCGCGCTTCAGTCGCAGTGGGCAAACCTTTATGAAATGGCAGGAGACTTGTATGGAAGGGAAATCCGATACCTCGAATTCGGAGGAAGAATTCCGGCAGAATTTGAGATTGAGATCCGTGCTTTACATGAGGTATCCGAAGTCGTAAACAGGGTGGAAAAGCTCGTAGATATTCTTACCGAGCCTTTCGAAGGAAGCCGGCCTGTTGGCGCAACCCAAAAAGAAGCGCGTCAATTGCGACGGAACATGTATAAGATGCTAGATAAATTAATCCATGAATTCGAAGAACGTCGAGTTCAACGTGACATGGAGGGAGAATAAATCGATGCCAGCCTATCTGATTAAATACCATCGGCCGACAGGTGCACTGGAAGTGACTGAGTATGATTCCCTGATGGAGGGAACCCGCGCTCGTCATAGACTGGATCAAGTAAATAAGGATCCTGATGTCGAGATTGTGGCGATTGGTGCTAAGAACTTAGAGTCCGTTCGGCACACGCACGCGCGCTACTTCTTCCGTGAAAAGACCGCGCCGCCGTATCCCTTTGTGGCTTAAAGCGCGAAGCTTTGAATAGCACAGTTGATGAAAGCTAGCCGCGAAGGATTTTCTCCATGGCCTTTCCTTTGGCTAGCTCGTCGACGAGTTTGTCCATGTACCGAATATTTTGCATCAGTGGGTCCTCGATGTCCTGGACACGGTGCCCGCAGATGCTGCCGGTTATGAGGGAGCGGGATGGGTTCAGGTGTGGGGCCTGCTCGAAGAAATCCTCGAGGGGGACCTCTTGCTTCCGGACCCGTTCCAGCCCTTCAACCGAGTAGCCGGTAAGCCAAGTGATGACTTCGTAGAGCTCGCTGACAGTCCTGCCTTTGCGTTCTACCTTCTTAACGTAGTGCGGATAGATATCGGCGAAGGGAACCGAAAAAATGCGGTGAGACATGGGGGGGCAGTATATCGGTGGGCCTCATGGTGCGAGAAGGTCGTTCGTTGCCATTCTGCAAGGGTCTCATTGCGATTCTGCAATGCTCTCGCTGCCGTTTGATCACGCTGTGGAACGTCAAAAAGAGGGCACCCGCAGCCGTCGTGAAACGGCTTGGGGTGCCCTCTTCTGTGAGGCCTGAGGAGGAGGGCTAGTCCCAGACGGGGGCGTCGCCAAGCTGCAGCTCAGAGTAGCGCGCCTCCGGAACGGTGGCGGAGTAGGGCTTGCCCACGGCCTCCCATTCCTGGTCGGCATTGCAACGCACGTCCTGGCCGTCGGTGTCGAGCATGGTAAAGCCCCACACCAGCTTGCCCTGGGAGTTTGCCGGCAGCGTGTACGGGCCAACCTCCTGGTTTAGCTTCCAGTGCTGCTCGTGCACGTAGTTGAAACCGTAGGTCTGGGTCAGAACCTTGGCCAGCTCGCCCTCGCCCTTGATGGAACCGGAGACCTCGATGGTCTGCGTGCGGGCCTGGGTCACGGTGTGGCTGATCGGCACGGGCTCATCGTTGCGGTTGGCCACACTAGCGGCATCGGTCTGCTTGAACCACCGGCGGGTGGCGGTGACGTAGGTGCCGTTCTCACCGGGCGTCGAGCAGTGCGTGCCCGGCTTGAAATCATCATTCCAGCGCTGCGGCAGCTCGAAGTCCCCGCCGAAGTCAGCGGCGTGGGCCACCGGAGCGGCCGCCAAGAGGCTGAGCGCGGCGAAGGCGCTCGCGATGGACTTCTTCAGCACGTCTTAGCCCCAATCGTTGTTGTCGCGGGTGGAGACCTCCACGTGGCGCTCCTTCGGCAGGGTAGCGGTGAAGGTGCCACCGTTGGCCTGCCAGGTGTTATCGGAACCGCAGATGGTCTTCTGACCCTCGAAGTCGGAGACAACCCAGCCGGCGCGCATGACGGCGGTCTTGCCCGGGGCGATGTTGTACGGGCCGACCTGCTCGCCCACCTCGTAGGACTGGGAGTCGGTGTAGCTGGAGGAGAAGGTGAAGTTGATCAGATCCAGAAGCTTGAAGTCAACGCCGGCGGAAACGTTCCAGGTCTTGGTCTTGGTTTCCTTGATGGAGCGGGTGACCGGCAGCGGCTCGTCGTTGTAGTTGGACACGGTCCAGGAGCCGGCGGAGCCGTCGAAGTAGGTGCGCTTGATCTTAACGGTCTGGCCGGTGTCACCCGGGTTGGTGCAGTGCTCACCGATGGTGGTCGGGTTGGCCGGGCCCAGGTCACGTGCCGGGAGGGCGTTAGCAGCCGGGGTAGCGATCAGGCCGCAAGCGATGGCCACGGCGGCGGTGGTGGAAGCAATCTTGGTCTTGAACATGGTGATTTCTCCTTGGGAAGTAAAGGGGGATTAGTAGATGGTCTGGGTCGGGACTGGGAGTTCGCGGTACTCGTCCGGGGTGACGTCCTCGGTGCGAGTGGAGCCGTCCTTGCCCGTGATGGTGGCCTCCGCCCAGAAACCGCTGGGAGCGGTGGTCTGCTTGTAGTTGGAGGTCAGGCTGTACTTTCCGTCCTTACCGCAGTGGATTTCGCGGTAGTTGATACGGGTCATGGTGGTGCCGTACTCCACGCGGACGCGCTCACCAGGGGCCAGGTCGATGTGCTGCAGCTCGGTTCCCACCGGCATGTAGGCGCGCTTGACCGCGCCAACGGACTCCAGCCAGCCCTTCGGGATATCGCCGCGGTTGCCCTGCCAGTTGGTGTACGGTGCGTGCTCGGCGCCGACGACGAAATCGGTGACCGGCGCGTACTCATAGTCACCCTTGGACCAGTTGAGGAAGTCTGTGGAGTAACCCGGCTTGCGGAAGGTCGGCTTCACCGCAGTGATGTCCAGCGGGTACCAGGAGCTATCGCGGCCTTCGCAGGTCTCGCCTTCCTTGGGCCAGGATGGGTCGCGCTGCAGGTCCTCGGAAGGCTGCATGATTTCATCCTTCTTCGGGTCCGCAATCTTCTCCAGGCTGGGGCCGGACACGGAGGTGTAGTTGCCCTCGATGGGCTTGGAGTTCGCGCCCGGGGAGCGGGAAGGAATCTCCATGGCGAGGTCCGAAATCGAACCATCCGCCTTGATGATGTAGGCAAAGGCATAGCGCTCAGCCGGGCCCTTGCCGCGGATGACGTTGGCGCCGGGCATGTTCTCTAGGCGGTCATCGTTGCAGCCGACGAACATGGAGATGAAGTCCTTTTCCACCACGCCGTATTCCACGCGGAAGGATTCGCCCGGCTTCAGGGTGACGGGGCCGAAGGTTTCCTTCTCCTGCCAGCCGTTGCTCAGCTTCAGTCCGATGTCGGACTTGGCGGTGGTGTCCCAGCCGGAAGGCATAGCGGCCTTGGAGTTGGCCTCAATCTTGTGGTTGGTGCCCGTTTCCACGGAGGCGGTGTACGGCACCTCCTGGTTCGTGGTGTTCTTAAACTGCAGGGTGCCGTCGCTCAAGTAGCGGCGGCCGGTCTCTGCGAAGTGCCACTCGGGAGTGGCGTTGTCTTCACCTGCTGCGCTGCAGCTCTTGTAGAGGTTGGTGATGGGGTAGGCCTGTGGCATGGGCGGAATGTTGGCCGCCTGTGCCGAGGGGGTAACTAATGCCGCGGTTGCCACCAGTGGTGCAAGCGCGCGCAGTCCCTTAGAGAGCACCTGTGTACCGTCCTTATATTTTATTAAGCGAAAAGTGAGAGATTTGTAGAATCCGCACTTATTTTAGAAGGCATGCAGGGGGTAGACAATGGATATAGAAAACGGCTTCTAGCCCATGAAGAAAGTTAGTGGCGTTAAGTATTTGCTGGCCAGCCTATTGATCTTTCGTACACAAACTTATGTATAACCCTGTATGGGTGGGTCAATGCAGACCCGGTCTCTTGACTTTATGGGATACGCGCACCGGTGGTTGGAAGCCGGAAAACCTTCTAATAGTCCACCGCATCACGCACAATAGGGCAGGTCATGCAGTGCCCGCCCCCGCGCCCGCGGCCCAACTCCGCCGAGCCGATCTCGACCACCTCAATGCCGGCGGCGCGCAGCTTCTTATTGGTGTACTTGTTGCGGTCATAAGCCACCACCACGCCCGGTTCAATGGCCACGACGTTATTGGCGTCATCCCACTGCTCGCGGGCGGCGGCATAGGTGTCCCCACCGGTTTCCACCACCTGCAGACTCCCGACGCCAAGCGCCTTGGCGACGACCTCGAGGAAAGACTGGGTGGGCAGTTCGACGTCGAAAGGCGCCGTGTTCGTCGAAGGGTGCAAGACGATGGGCCGGATAGTGTCCACGACCTTGGGGTAGGCGGTGACTTTATCCGCATCCAGGAAGGTCAGGACGGTGTCGAGGTGCATCGAGGCGCGGTCGGCGGCCATGGCGGCGATGATGATCTTCTCGGCCGCTCCTTCCTGAAACAGGCGCATGGCCAGCTGGCTCACTCCCTGCCAGGTGGTGCGCTCACCCATGCCGACGAGGACGATGCCCTTGCCAATCGGCATGATGTCCCCGCCCTCCAGGGAAGCCAGGCCTGGCTCCTCATCGGTGTTGCCGTACCAGAACTGAAAATCCGCCTGCGCAAACCGCGGGTGGTAGTTATAAATCGCTCTGGTCAGCAGCGTTTCCTGGTGGCGCGCCGGCATCCGCATGGGGTTGAGTGAGACCCCGCCATAAATCCACGCCGAGTTATCCCGCGAGTACTGAGTGTTGGGCAGCGGGCGCAGCGCAAAAGCGGAAGGCCCGTAGACCTCACGCATGGCGTCGATGGTGCCGTGGCCCAGGCCTTCCGGGATTTCGGCGAAGGGTAGCCCGCCGATGAGGAGCTCCGCCAGGCGTTTATTAGACATGTCCTCGAACCAGTGGCGCAGCTCGCCACCGATGCCGACACCAACGTTCTTATCCAGCAGCTTGAAGTCCAGGATGAAATCACGCCCGCCTGGGGTGGCCAGGGTTTCCTCCAGGAGCGTGTGCATCTCCAGCACCTCGACGCCGTAGCTGCGCAGCTTGGCGACGAACTCCGCGTGATGCTTCTTGGCTTCGTCGACCCAGAGGACGTCGTCGAAAAGCAGCTCCCCGCAATTGCTGGGGGTCAGCCGCTCGTGCGCGAGCCCTGGCGCGCACACCATGACCTGGTGGAGCTTGCCAACCTCGGACCAAACGCCCAGCGGGGGAGTTGTCATGTGTGTGAACCTTTCTCGGCGCGGGTGTGCTGTGCCATCCAGTTGCGTGGTGAGCAGCGACACCCGGGGTGGTGATATGTGAACTAGACGACAATTCTAAGAAAAGTTCGAGCTTTTTCAAGCTCCCGCGAGCCGAAGAAAGCCCACGTAGGTGCAGGTTTTGCGGCTGCGTGCATACTATTATCCGCGTTTATTCACACGGCTCCGGCGCGTACATAGTGAGGTTCCACGCCGCGCTTGCCGACGCCCCGCCTTCCGTCACTGCGGCAACACCGACGCTGGCAGGGGCGGCATTGCCCGGCGAGCTTGATGAATAACTTCGAAAAGAGTGGAAACTCTGCGCGAATAGTAGAGATGTAAACGCGCGGGGGTAGGTGTGGCGTGCAGTCCGAGGGCGAGGGAGGCCTCGCTACTGGGCGTCGAAGTCCTCGGCTATGAGGCTTGCCGCGTGTTCGCGGAGGTAGTCGCGTAAGTACGGCAAGGCGAAATCGACTTCGCCGTGGCCCGTGGTGGTGATCATTTCGGCGTCGAGAAGCCGGCGGCGATAGTTGCCTACATAAGAATCAGTCTTATTGAAGCGTGCCTTGATATCCGCCATCTTGGAAGGGCCATCGCTTTGGGCCATGTAAACCAAAAAAGCTTCGGTCGACGGGGGAGAGGTCCGAGAGTGCGGGCTCATGAACAAGTTGGCCGAGCTTGCGCTGTGCTGTCGCGACTCCGCGCCGGGCAGCGTCGATAGAAATCTCGGTACCTCCGTCAGCGGTACGCGCCTTTTCCCGAAAGGAGCACTGGCCGACGAGCTGGATCATGAATGGATATCCATGGCACGCCTCAACCGCGGTTTCCAAAGCGTCCTGTGACCATGAGGTGGCGGCGCTGCGAAGAGGTTCCTCCAGTGCTTCACGTACATCCGAATCGGAGACCCTGCCCAGCTCAATGCGGTTTGCGCGGCGAAGAAAGGTCACGGGATTGGTGTCGCCGCGACTGTTCAGCTTCCCGGAAAGCAGAGGTCTAATTGAGGACGGGATACCTGCCATGACAACGGAAATGTCTTCACCCTCGCGGACCAGATGTTGAATCGTGGCACCGAACTCTATGAGCTCCTGGCTGCGTTGGTGGTGCATTTCATCCAGTGTTACAAGAACCCCACCGGGCTCCTGGCGGGATTTCCGGTCGAGCTCACGTTTATAGGCCAGTAAATCCTTGAGTGCATTGCGGAGCGAGTACGTGGACTCTGCGATAGCTCGGGTATCCCAATTGAGCCCGCCTCCAATGCCGAGGATAGAGACGTTGAGGCCTTTGAGCTGTTTCCTCTCCTTAGCCAGAAGCTGAATAATGCTGCTGCGCAAGCGTTCAACAAAACCGGTCGTTGCAGTGTCACTGAGCGTGAGCCATCCGCGCTCGAGCGCTTCGTCTTCGAAGGCGTTTAGAAGGACTGTCTTTCCGATGCCGCGTGGTCCGATGATGAGTGAGATCCTCTCATGGGCACCAGGGCCTTCATCGAGTGCAAAACCGAAATCACGAATGGCATCGCTGCGGCCAACCAACAGTGGGGGAGCGGCGCCGAAGGTAGCCCTAAAAGGATTGGTGTTCTTCGGCTTCATGGAACTCACGTTAACCCACGGCGCTTTTGAAGTCTTGTGAAGTTTATGAATGCTGTGAATTCTTTGAAGTTTATGAAGAGCTTTGAAGTTTGAAGAAGGGCCTGCGTCGCTATTAATAGGAGGCAGTGGCGCGGCATGGAGCGATTGGGAAAGAAGTTGGTTTACAAGTTCTTTGTAAGGAGCATCTTTGGCGCAAGGGATGCGCCCGGACATCGTCGTGGATGAAGCGAGTTTGGGGGAGCGAGCATCCGGCCGGTCGGAACAGAAAGCGAGTGCGTACTCACTCAGCAACATTTAACTGGCCACGTACTGTGAACGTATGACTCAGGACGCTTTGGAACCCATATCGGCACTGCCGCGCGGTGAGTTCGCCTTCCCTGGCCCGCTTCGCGACGCCCTCGTCACCGCCATCCTGGACGGAACCAAAACCACTACGACGTCCTTGTTGGCCGAGCACCCGCGCGACCACGACCCGCGCGAGGACGTGGGCACTCTTGAGGCCGTCCTCGACTCACACGACAACGTGGTGTGCGCCATCCGCACCATCGAGGTCCAGGTCTGCAGACTCGCCGACGTCAGCGACGAGCACGCCATCGCCGAGGGCGAAGGCTACGCCGATGCCAGCGAATGGCGCGCCGGACATGAAGAATTCTGGCGCTCACCCGAATTCGTTGAGTACATCGGAGAGCTAGAAATCGACGACGATACCCAGGTGGTGTGCCAGCGCTTTGCTGTTGAAGGACGGTACCCGGTTAAGGCATTGGAGCCGTGGGATTCCTGAAGGGGCATGCCCGCGAGCTAGGCGTATTCGTAGCTTGGGCCCAGCGGTAAACATGTGGACGATGAATGTTCATCTAAATTTTGCTTCAAGGTTGGGACCCCTCCAACAGCGTTAGGCAAGATTCCTCTATGCGCAATCGTCACACTATTCTTGCTTGGACTGCTCTTCTTTCTCTCAACGCATCTAACGCTGTCGCTGCTGAATCGGACCCAGGTCAGGCGGCAGTAGCGACCGGAGACGTTGTCTACTTCCAGGACATGAAGGAATTTGAGCCCCGAGCCTGGGATGACGGTAGCCACCAAGGTGGCATCGCCTACTTAGCAACTGCCCTCGAGAAAACCCGCCAAGAAGAAGGCGACCCTATTGTCGCCTTTGGTGGAGAACTCGCTGCCGGCAGCCTATTCGGCTCAGTCTTTCGCGGTGAGCCATTCGTAGAGGCTTTTAACGAACTCGGTGTGGACGTCGGCAACTTTGGCAACCACGACTTTGATTACGGTGTGGACCATACTCAAAGCCTTATCGAAAAGGCCGAGTTTCCATGGATTTCCAGCAATCTGACTACCCAGAATGGCGAGCCGATCAGCGAGGACGGAACCACGTTCACCGCTAAGTCTGGCGACCTCACCGTCGGGTTTGTTTCTCTTACTGCCGACCTTGATCGAACGGTAGCCGCTAAGGATGTCGTAATGGGGGACTTCATTGCATCTGCACGCGCCGGGGTACACAAGCTCGAAGAAGAAGGCGTCGATGCAATCGTTTTGCTGAGCCAGATCTCAAAAGAAGACACCACTCGGGTAATGGAAGAGAATCCCGAGCTTGCAGCAGCATTGCGTGAAGAAAATGAGGCGCAATCACCGGAAGAAGTAACCTACACCGCAGATAGTCGGCCGATTGTCGCACCGCGCGCTGATTACGGGACGCTGGTTCACCTTGATATTACTGTCGACCGCCCCACGCAGAAACGCACAGTGAAGGTTGTGAATCAGCCGGTCAATCCATCGCTCACCGCTAACGAAGAGTGGAATGCTCGCTCCCAGAAGCTTTATGGTGAGCTCGACCGCCAACTGGGTGAGGAACTCGGTATTGCGAGTCAGCACTTATCAAAAGCAGAGCTAGGTCCGTTGGTCGCGGACGCATACCGCGAACATTTCGATACCCAGCTCGGATGGCAGAACGGTGGCGGTCAGCGTGCCGACATGAAAGAAGGGACCTTGACCCGTCGCGATGCGCAATCGGTGCTTCCTTTTGGAAACTCACCAATCGCGATTCAAGCGACAGGCGCACAGATTAAAGATGCGCTGGAAAAGGGTATTGAATCCAACCCGGACGGTGGAAACGGCTTCCCACGAACTGCCGGATTCACGTTTGATTTCGACGCATCTGCGCCATTTGGCGAGCGTGTCACGGCGATAAAGCTCGATGATGGCACGTCAATGGGCATGAATGCCACCTATTCACTAGCCGTTAGCAACTACGTGGTAAATGGTGGCGACAAGATCGATTCATTCAGCGATGCGCGTGTTACTTCTACAGGCACGGCAATCGACGTCGATGTCTTCTCCGAGTACATCAAGCGGCATCGTGAGCTCTCACCTTTGAAGGCTTCAGATAATCCAAACGGTCCAGCAAACGGTGAGAAGGCAGAAGAATCATCGATTGGCTCTTCGCGTGGAGCGGCCGTTGCCATCGGGGTGATTGCTGCACTGGCGGGTGCTTTCATTGCGTTCACTCCCAAGTCTGTACTGGACGGGCTTGTTCGCTACCTGAAGACCTTCTTGCCGGACTCGTGGCAACTAAATCTTCCTTCGGATCACTTCCCCTTGCAGGGACTGCATCAATAACCAGGGTATTTCAGTTCTACGGAGTCATTCCCACGTATCAAAAAAGTGGCTGAGCTGCGAGTGTCGAGATATTTTTATCAGCCCAGTCGGTAGACCTCATAGTCATCCGGCACACCTGCGCCGGGGACGTGCTGAAGTCCGAGCTTCAAGGCTAGGGCAATCGACGCCTCGTTGGTGGGGTCGATGATGGCGACGACGGGGAGCTGCGGGAAACGCTCACGTGCGCTGGCAATTGCAGCGGCTGCGGCCTCCTTGGCATAGCCTTTGCCCTGCGATTCAGGTGCGAAGCGGTAGTAGAGGTTGAGTACTTCTTCACTGGCCTCCTCGCTATGGCGCACGCCAGTAAATCCTATGGTAGTGCCATCGAGCGTGGATACCACGTAGTATCCCAGATGATTCTCGCGCCAGTTGGCCTGCCATGCGCGTGCCAGGTCCGTGGCTTCCTCCCTGGTCTTCATGACCAGTTCAGGGCGGTGCTCGTAAGTGCGGGCGTCCGAGTGGATGGCAAAGATGGCGTCAACGTCGACATTTGTCGGTGCCGAAAGATTGAGTCGGGAAGTGCGAAGAGTATGAATATCATTCATTGTGAGTCCTGAGGTTGAGAGCGGCGTTCGGCCAGGTTGCCTAATCTGCACACACGTAGTGCCGTCACTCTTGGTCGAAAGTTGCCCGGCTGCGCCGGTCAGAGAGGAAACAACTTTGCCTTAGGCCTCCGATAGGGGGTCGACTCCCGTTTGGACAGGCTCCTCAAGCGCTTCTTCCTCGAAGAATGACGAGTCTTCCACAGCGTTTCCTTCGCTGACATCGCGCTGAACCGTCTTCTTCAGAGCGCCCTCAATGAGTGCGCAGAGTGATTCCCTTCGACGCTCGAAGAAAGCATCAAAGTTATCGCTGCGCAGTGCTTCGGGCGAAATGAGGTGTCCGCGGAGAACGTCGTCCACGCCGTCGGCATCGAAGCCAGATTCGCTTTCAACCTTGGATAGGTATTGTGACGGTGCGACGCCACCGATGACGCGGTTCGTGCGTGCGCTGAGCGTCGTCTTGTTGACGATGGATTCGCGGCGCTCGTTATCAATTCCGTTTTTCTTGCACCAGTCTTGAGGGAAAATATGGTGAATATCCACGGCCATGTCCCTGTACTGGAATGCTCCGAATTGTTTTCCCTCGACCCAGTCTGTTGAGCCCTGTGCCATGATGAGTGCTGCGATGCCCTTGTAGGCAGCGGCATTGCGGGTGCGCAAAGAATGAAGGCGGGATTCAGCGAAGGTAGCGTCCTGCACGGTTCGTGGGGCGGAAGTTTCTTCACCCATCGCCCAAGCAGGTACCCCTTCGAGGTCACGTACGAAGCGCGTCTCAATAGCAGCGCCATAGAGCTCGCCCAAGACTCCGCTCCAGAACCACTGCGTGATCCTTTCTTTCACGTGGTGTTTGTCTGCTTCCTTGCCAAGAACAACAGCAATGGCAGCAAGCGGAACTAATTGCTTCGGGTAGGGGACATCCCTGAACCGATAGATGTGCAGATCTGCGAGGAAGCCTGCCGCCCAGATGAATCCTTGACGCAGGGCGTCGCGCCAAGTGAGGTAGTCGTTCAACTCAAGCTTTAGAACGTCTTCCCTCTTGGCAGACAGGCCGACTTTGCGGCTTACCGAGGAGTGCTTGCTTCGCTCAAGAGTTGTCAGCATCGTGATTGCTTGGAGGAAGTCAGTGTTCTCCACCTTGTGGAGGACGTCATGTTCTTTCCACAGCTCCTTGGTCTCCACCCAGTCATCGTTGAGGCGGAAATCGCGCTGGTACTTGTCGTAGTACTCTGCATCGCCGGCAAACACCGCCGTGAGGAGCTCAAAAACGTTGAGTGGGAGTCCACCAACATTGACCTTTTCGAAGACAGTGGCCACCGCTGCCTTGTCCGTCTGCTTGTCGAGCTCAATTGCAGGAATCTTGTATTCGTTGACCTGACGGATGATCCCATCGCTGAATGCGGTCATGAGCTCGGTATCACCCAGCTTGCCAAACCATTCGAAGAGCCCCATTTGATCGAGAAGCAACGAAACAGGGATGTATCCCGCTTCGTGTTGCTTTTCCATACTGCTGAGATCGAGAACGATATCGCGGTTGAAGTTGGTTCGAATTACCCCATCAGCCGGTACCGAGATCACTGCTTCATCCAGCTCGAAGGGATCCTCAATAGACTTCTGGATATTGATGAAGTACCTGCGGTCGAGGCGCTTGCCGCGTGAGTCTTTGGTGTGAACAACACCATCACTCTTGAGGGCTTGGGTAAGCGATGTCAGTCGTTGCTGGCCGTCGAGAAGCAAGAACTTGGGCTCGGAAGTAGCAGTCGCCTCGGTGCTTTCGATGGGCCGTGGCTTGAACCTGACAGAAGAATTGCCGGTTTCCAGCAACATGATGATGCCCAACGGATGCCCACGGAAGATGGTTATGAGGAGCTGGCGGACGCGCTCGTCCTCCCACTTGTACTTTCGCTGAAAATCGGGGAGCTGAATCTCTCCGTTCTCGGTATTGCGCATCAGCGCCGATAGTTGGTGCATGTTGGTGTTGAAACCCACCGGAGCCTCCTCTGTAGCGAATAGTCTTCTCCAGCATGCCTTAAAAGGGTCAAAGGGGAGGAGAACTCTGGAGATTTATTTCAGCAAAAGGCTGCGTTTGGTGTTGGGCTTAGCCAGGTGAAATGTTCTCGAACTCCTGAGCCGCAATCCTCCCAAAAGGTCCAGCCCCGCTGATGCCTTGGACTCCATGAGCCTTTCCGACTACTCCCAGCTCGCCCTCGATGTACCCATCTCCTGCTGTGATGAGCACTGGCTGGTCAGCAACGTCGCGCGCACCAGCGCATCTATGGCCAGCGGTTGGTTCTGCGTGATTACGGGATTGAAACGCGAGGCCGTGCCACGACGAAGCTGCGCGTGAATTACCGCACGACTCGGCAGAACCTGGGCTATGCCACGGCGATTCTCGACGGTGCCGAGTGGGTGGATTCGGAAGAGAATATCGACGATCTGCATGGTTACCGTTCTGTGCGCCAGGGTCCTGCGCCGGTTGTCTTGAATTCTGCGAGCAAGGCGGAGGAAGCTGAGTCCTTGGCTGCGCGCATCCGGGACTGGACCTCCGGGGACGACGATGTTTCCATCGGCGTGCTCACCCGGACTAATGCCCGCAAGGATGAGATCGCCACGCAGTTGGGCGAGCTGGGCGTGGCCGTGAGCACTGGGCGGCGTACCTCCCGGGAGCGCCCGGTGGCGGTGATGACGATGCACAACGCCAAGGGCTTAGAGTTCACGCACGTCATCTTGCTTGATGTAAGCCGCGAGGCGCTGCCGCAGCGCTACTTGATGAAGGGGCTGGCGCCGGCCGAGGCCGACGAGGCGCTGCAGCGCGAGCGGGCTTTGCTCTACGTGGCGGCCTCGCGCGCCCGCGATGTGCTCGTGGTGAGCGTGGTGGGGGAGGCCTCTGAGCTGTTGCCGGGATAGGTTAGTCAGTTCTCTTCCTTTGCTTCCTTTCGCTGGAAGGAGCTGCATCACAATCACAGGAGACGTATGATGTCTTACGACTCAAGTGAAAAGGTGAATAGGAAGGGTTCAAGACATGACTGCAAGCACACAGCTCCTGCACGGCGTTGTACCGCCGCTTCTGACTCCGTTTAACGAGGACTACTCCGTCGACATCGATACCCTCAAGCGTCAGGCCGAACGGCTGATTAAGGTTGGTGTTCATGGTCTGTTCGTTCTCGGTTCTTCAGGTGAGGTGGCTTTCCTTACACGAGAGCAGCGTAAGGAAGTCATTGCAACGGTGGTGGAACAGGCTCGCGGGCGAGTTCCGGTAGTTGCAGGCGTGATTGACATGACGACTCCGCGAGTCATTGAGCATATTGAAGATGCCGTCGCGCTCGGGGTCCAGGGTCTAGTTGCCACTGCCCCTTTTTATGTTCGTACTCACGATGTAGAAATTGCTGAGCACTTCCGACTTCTTCACGAGGCCGCGCCAGAGACTCCCATCTACGCGTACAACATTCCGGTCAGTGTTCACTCGGTACTGGATATTTCTACCCTTATTTCTCTCGCCAACGAAGGTGTGCTCGCTGGCGTTAAAGATTCTGGCGGCAATGATGGATACACGCGTGCTCTGATTAGCGCCCGCGACAAGGCTGGGGTGAAAAACTTTGTGGTTTTAACTGGCTCGGAAACTACGGTCGACTTTGCTTACCTGGCAGGTGCCGATGGCGTGGTACCTGGTCTGGGCAACGTGGACCCGGTTTCCTACGTGAAGTTGCATGAGCTACTGGTGGACGGGGCGTATGCCGAGGCCGCGGAATTGCAGTCTAAGATTTGTGACCTTTTCACCATCGTTGGTGTGGGCGATGGGACCCGCATGGGCGGAAGCTCGCAAGGCCTCGGCAGCTTCAAGGCAGCGCTTCACCACTTGGGCGTCTTTCCGTCGGGGCTGATGTCCCGTCCGCACGTCGCTCTGAATGATGAGGAGCTGGCTAAGATTCATGAGATCGTCGATGCCGCTCAGGTGATCGAGCCCTAATTTCGCTGAACTACGACGAAACGAGTGAAGAGTGACTAGTACCCTTGCGCTTGATGTCGGTGCAACAAAGATTGGTTGGGGCTTCGTGTCTGATGAAGACCCAACGCAGGCAGTTGCGTTGGGAAAGATTCCTACCCAGCCGGCCGGGGCTTCGCCACAGGAGCAGATTAAGAAAGCCGTTCAGCTGGCGTTGGAGGAATCGGGCATTGCCCCGGCGCGAATCGGCATTGGTTCGCCAGGAGTGATTCAGGCACCTGAGGGACTCGTCACCTACAACGGGGACACCATTAAGAACTGGTCTGGTACCAATCTTCGTGAGGTCGCGAAAGAGGTTGTTGACCTTCCGTGTGCTGTTCACAATGATGTGAGAGTCTGGGCGTACGGAGAACTGATGCTCGGAGCCGCGAGGGAGTTCCAGTCCGGCAGAGTCCTGTACCTTTCGTTGGGAACTGGTGTCGGTGGTGCGGTAAGCGATAACGGGAGTCTGCTCAGCGGACCTACCGGATCGGCCGGAGAGTTTTCGGAGCTCTTGTGCGCTGATTTCCGGGGCTTTGCGGACCGCGCCGAAAACATTATGAGCGGCAATAGCTTGGCTGCGTATTATGAAGAATTTTCTACGAACCCGGCGAGCGAGCGGGTGCAATGGAAGGAACGGGCCCAGTTAGCGCTTCCCCTCGAAAAGGTCGTGGAAAGAATGAACCAGGGAGATGAACTCGCTTCCCGGATTATTCGAGGGAATTCTTATGGCCTTGGCCGTGCGGTGGCTGGTCTTGTTTCGGCTCTTGATCTTGATGCCGTTGTCTTGGGCGGCGGTGTGTGCCAGATTGGTGCCGCTGTGGAAGAACCATTCCGTCAGGCCATAGAGGATTTCGCATTGAAGCCGAATCGCTCCGTTGCAATTCGGGTTACTGAATCTCCGGCGACAGCACCGTTAGTGGGTGCAGCGGCTTTTGCTCGAGATAACGCTTTTTAGCACCGTTTATCTGCGATATATCCAGAAGAAGGCTCAGGTATATGTTTAGGTTTAAGAGTAGTGAACTGGCGGAACGCCGAGAAGAAGTTCACGACATGATTCGGAACTCGGTGATTGTCTCGGTGCAAGCGCCAGATGGTCACCCAATGCGCGATACCCACACCTTGATGCATGTCGCCCGTGCGTGTGTTGAGGGCGGAAGCCGCGCAATCCGGTGCGGCGGATATGGCGGCATCAAGGATGTCGAGGCAATCGCAGCCGCAGTAGATGTACCAGTTTTCGGCCTGACAAAAGAGGGGAGTGAGGGGGTCTACATAACCCCGACCGTTGAGTCCGTACGCCAATTAGCCGAGGCAGGGGCTGCGGTTATCTGTGCGGATGCTACGGATCGCCCTAGGCCTGATGGCTCAAGCTTTTCCGATCTTGTCGCCGAGTGCCACCGACTTAATGTTCTGTCGATGGCTGACTGTTCTACCCCGGAAGAAATGCAGCGGGCGCACCAAGCGGGGGCGGATATCATCTCAACGACGCTGGCCGGCTACACGGAATTCCGGAGCAAGACCGAAGGCCCGGATCTTGAATGCTTGGCAGAGGGGCGACGGCTCTGTGGTGAAGATGCTTTTTTGATAGGCGAAGGCAGGTTTGCCTCGCGCGATGATGTGGCTGCAGGAAAGCGCGCTGGCGCCGATGCAATCATCATTGGCACTGCCATCACAGATCCTTCCTGGATTACGCGGAGCTTCAATAGCTGACGCGGATTGTCACAGCGAAGTCAGCAGAGGCTCGTAATGCCTGAGTACAGACTCTTGATACTTCTTCAGGTCATTGTTCTGTAGAGCATCGACGATGTCTTGGTGCGCGCGAACCGTCCTGCTGAAGTCCTGTGGTTCTTCCAACTTGCGAAGCGGAATGACGTTCATGTGCACTTGCCAAAAGGCATCATTGAGCTCACGGATGATCGGGTTATCAATTTCGGAAAGCAGCACCTGATGGAACTCCCGATCCTCTTCGGCAAAGTTTAGGCCCTGCTTCCGCTTGGCTGACATCTTTTCCACGATGATGCTCAACTGCTCTAGCTTCGAGGGGTCGAGTTTGGCTGTGATTTCTTGCCCGATAGCAAGATCAATCGCCTGCCGGATTTCCACTACATCACGAAGTGTTTCAAGGTTGTCATCAGCGTCGAGAGTCGCTCGAAAAATGAGTCCTTGAACTAGAGCTTTGAGGGACGTGCTGGAGACAAACGTTCCTGTTCCGTGCCTGACGTCGACGATATCTAGCGTCGTTAGGATTCTGATGGCCTCTCGGACAGAGGAGCGAGAGAAGCCAAGCTCTTCGCAGAGCTCTGATTCGGTTGGCAAAGTGTCCCCGGGCTTGAGGGCGTTGTCCCGAATGTATTGTTTGATACCTTCTACAGTCTGCTGGGTGGTTGAGGCAGGGCGATGCGTGGCTTCACTGAATCCCCACGTTCCGGTGTGCACTGGTTAATCCCTCTTTTCTTTTCGATCTATCTTAAGCCTTCCACGTTGGCGGGGTACTTAAAGGATGAGCGCTGCGGGGGAGGAGCACTCCGCTCTGACGATCAGGGGTAGACGCCTATATCTTAAATCCCTTCAAACATCAGACGTCTGATGTATTGTATCTTCTAACATGCTTTGTTGCACAGACAAATTAGAGAGTGATTTAGCTCTCTATATCGAAAGCCCTGAAGGGAAGGTCAAATGCAATCATTCGGAACGCTCAACTGGATAGTTCTGCTCCTCTATCTCCTGGGAATGCTTCTTGTCGGCGCTTATTTTGCGCGTAGGGCCGGCAGTGATCAGGACGAATTCTTCAAAGCGGGTGGCAGGATTCCTGGCTGGGCGGCAGGATTCTCAATCTATGCCACGACGCTGTCTGCCATCACATTTATGTCTACGCCGGAAAAGGCATATCTGACTGACTGGGCCTACTCGGCTGGTAACCTCGCTATTTTTGCCATTGTTCCAATTTTGATCGGTTACTATGTTCCGTTCTTCAGGAAGCTGGATGTCACGACGGCCTACGAATACCTCGAGGAGAGATTCTCCGTAGCCCTCCGAGTCCTCGGCTCGCTCCTCTTCGTTCTTTATCACGTCGGGCGTATCGCCATCGTTATCTATTTGCCAACATTGGCGATCACGTCGGTGGCAGATATCAACCCGTTGGTCGTCGCCGCGTTTGTAGGCGCTCTTTGTATTGTGTACACCTTCCTGGGAGGCATGGAAGGCGTGATTTGGTCCGATGTGATTCAGGGTATCCTGCTGCTGGCTGGCGCTGCAGCGGTAGTGCTGACGGCCATGGCCATGACTCCCGACGGATTTAGCGGTGCGGTGGTTAACGCCGCTGAAGAAGGAAAGTTCTACTCAGCGGACAACTTCACCACGAATGCAGTCTTCTCCTCGATACCATTCATCTTTATCGGAAATGTACTGAACAGCTTGCACCAGTACACCTCTTCTCAGGACGTCGTTCAGCGCTACCAAACGACTCCTACGATTCAAGCGACGAAGAAGTCTCTCATCGTCAACGGAATTCTGGCGCTGATAACTATTCCGCTGTTCTACGGGATGGGAACGGCTTTGTATAACTTCTACGAAGCGAAGGGTGGTCTGCCTGAGGGAGTCAACACTTCTGCTGTAGTGCCGTATTTCATTCTTTCGGAGCTGCCTGCAGGCATTGCCGGACTTTTGATTGCTGCCATCTTGGCGGCTGCGCAATCGACGATTTCTTCTTCGCTCAACTCGATTTCCGCGTGCGTTGTCGTGGATATCTATAACCGCTTCTCCCCGAAGGAAGCGTCGGTTGCTTTCTCTCGCCTGGTCATCATCGTTGCCGGAACCTTCGGATTGGCCGTTGCGCTGTATCTCATCATTACCAACCAGTCGGACCTGTGGGACCTGTTCCTCGCGATCACCGGTCTTTTTGGAGTTCCGCTCACTGCGGTATTTGTCTTGGGTATCTTTACGAAGTCCGCAAATTCCAATGGCGTTCTCATCGGGCTCCTTTGCGGAGCGATTGCTGCGTACTTCGCTGGAAAGCTGGACCAAGGCCCATTCTTGGTCTCGATTGTCGCGTTCGTAGGAACTCTCGTTATCGGCTATCTGGCATCCTTCATCTTCCGGAAATCGGACCAGCACGACATCACGGGCTTGACTATTTACGGAAAGGACCTTGAGTACACGCGGCGTAGCGCCATGCAAACGCCTGTTGCTTAGAACAAGTAAGTTGAGTCCACGCAGCGTGAGTTGTTGCTCTCCGTGGGGTACATCTCGCATGGCCGCGGCGTGCTCGTAACGAGTGTGGAGGGGCTTCGACGCTGTTGCTGTGGTCGGTGGGTTTGCCGCTTCTGGACCGGTGTCCCAGTAGTTGTGCATCAAGCAGCTTCATCCTGATGCTTCAACGAAACGTGGAGGATTTCTTCGATGACCGTTGCAATAACGCCCGGTGTTCCTGGATTTATGGTCCGCCAATTCTCGCTGCCAAGGACTGGAAGGAGCCTTAAGGAGTTGTCAATGGGGTGGCTATCGGCGACAAGTAGTTCGCCCCAATCCTCTTGGTGTAGGGATAAATAGGCAGGGGAGTGGGAGTTCACAATCATTTGCTGCAGGGGATTGTCCGGGCCCACTTGGTGGCGTGAATCGACAGCCAGCTCATGCAGGAGCGTATACATAGCGCGAAGCTTGTCAGGATAAATGCCGTTTTCTGGTTCTTCGAAGCATAAAACGTCGTTCGTGCTGGGGTCGATGGCAAGGAGACCCAGAACGATAAAACGCAGTGTTCCATCCGAGAGCGCACGCGCGGGAAGCAGCGGTGCATTGCCAATTTCTGCTTGAAGCGTGATCGATTGACGCGAGCTGTCGATGTCGAGGTCAATCGAGCGAACATCAACGAGATCGAGGAGTGTGTCTTCTAATTGAACAGTTGCTTGATCGCCGATTTCCTGGGTGAGGCGGGCGAGGGTCGCCGGGAGGTTGGCGCCGCGGGCATCGACGCTTGACGGATCGCTCATCGCGCTCGGAGCACGCATCGCACTCGGCTCAAGGCCCAGTAGCTTCCATGTGGAGAGTTCTCTGCGTACTGCAGCAATTGCTGGGTAATCCGCGCTGCGCCCGTAGACGGATAGAACCGTGGAGCGAACTTCCTTCAGGGGAAGGTGCGGATTGCGCCCCGTCTGCCCGACTTAACTTCGATGGAGTCTTCGGCCGTCGTCTTAATGAACGCGGGGCGGCCACCGGTGCTTTTAATAGCAGTCTTGCGAAACGCTTCTGCAGCCCAGGGGTGCCTCTCACGGGCATCTTTTTGGGTGAGTGCCGTGAGATCCTCACGGACAAGTTCGATGGTTCGCACGACTTGATCCGCAGTGAATTCTTGCTCCACGAGTTGGAACTCAAGCTCGTACCGCAGGAAAGTCGTGGTGATTTCTACTTCTTGTCCGAAGTCATCTCGAAAAGTTGCGGGGACGATCATCTCGGCGGCAAACGTGATCGAGTTCGTGTCGTTGCCAAAGATTTCGCTGATATCGCCACGCAGACCGCGGAGATTGGCGGCGGCATCGTTGAGAGAGGCATTAGCTGTTGAGCCGAAGAAGGAAATTGCGTCGAAGATATTTGACTTGCCGACAGCATTGCGGCCCACGATGCAGGTGTAAGGGCCGAGATCGACGCTGAAATTCTTGAGGTTCTTGAAACCATCAACTTCGAGTCGCGTGAGCATGGAGTCCACTATAGTGTGCAGCGAGTCGACACCCAGGGGCGCAGGATGAGCCGCCTAACTGCGCCCCTTTCGGGTTTTGGATCTAGCGACCACTACCGTCCAAAGTTCTGCACGGCGTACAACCGGCCGTCGGGGGCGACGGTCAGGCCGATTCCCACGGACTTAGCGCGGGGGTCGAGCAAGTTCTTGCGGTGGCCGGGGGAATCCATCCACAGCTTCACCAGGCTGGCATCGGAGTAGTCGCTCCATGCCTGGAGGACGTTCTCACCACCAGCGGGTAGGCCGGCGGGGTAGAAGGTCCAGTAGTTCGGACGGTGGCGAGTCCTGCCATCGCGGCTCAAGGTGTTGGCCCAATCCTGTGCCAGGTTGGTCAGGTTCGGGTCAACGCGCAGCGGTGCGAGGCCATTGGCCACACGTTGCGCATTGGTTTGATTAATGAGGCCTTGAACGCTGGCTGCAGCGTGCGGAGCCGGGGCTGCCGGGCCGGCAACGGACGGCATGGTGAAGCCGAAGTCAGCCGGGTTGAATGCACCGAAGGAACTACCAGCCTGAGCAGGGGCGTTGATGGAACCGGCGAAGAGTGCTGCAACGGCAGCAACCGGGGCGACGATCTTTGTGGCTTTATGTCCGAATGGGAGGCGGAACATGGCGGGCACCTCTTTCTGCTTCAGGTGTTAAGTGGAGGCTTTTTCGACCTCGTACCGAGCGGTACTTTCACTTAAAATTAAAGCTCTTTTGGGTGCTCAAAATCCATCTGACCAGCAGTTTTAAGGTTTGCCTGTGAGTTTATGTGTCTTCGCGCGGCGGGTTTAAGTTTCTTTTGGGTTTGCCGCCCTGAAGGCTTGAAATCGCATAGTTTTCTTTAGAAATGACGGGCGGCGGGGGTGGCACTTGGGGGTGGCTTCTTAGGTTGATGGAAAGCTTTCCCAAGAAAGTGCTGGTGATGTGTCAACTATTCTCAAAAACTCAGGAATTTCTTCAAAAATCCCTGGATTAAGGCTGGGAAAGTATAGTTTGCGTTTATCCTCCGGTGAGGAACCTGAGTGAGAGGGGAACGTCGAAAAGCATGGCAATGAGCAGGAAGAAGGGCTGTTGAGGCTCAGTGTCAGAAGGTAAAAGATTAAGAAAAGTAATGCAACTATTAATGAAACCTATTGGCATGGTGGGGGTCGGCTGCCCACGCATTGCTAGGCTCGTGCGCCATGGCCCTCTTTGACGCGCCGCTGCTTTTCGACGGCGGCCTTGGAACCCACCTCGAGGCCCTGGGGTACGACATCTCGGGTCCGCTGTGGTCGGCGCGCGTGCTGCGTGAGAACCCCGCCCTCATCGAATCTGCCCATGCGGATTTCTTTGCCGCCGGCGCCCAGATTGCCACCACGGCCTCCTATCAAATCACCTTCGATGTGCTGGGCGGGGAGGCGGAGTCTCTTTTGCACCGCAGCGTCACGGTAGCGCGTGACGCCGCCCGCAAGGCCGGCGACAGACATGCTGCCCACGGTGATCAATTGGTTGCCGCATCCGTTGGCCCCTATGGAGCAGGTCCGGGCCGGGGCAACGAGTACGACGGTGCCTATGGTCTTTCGGCGCACGAATTGCGCCGCTGGCATACCCGCAGGGTAGAGGTGCTCGCGGACACGGAGGCCGACTTCCTCCTTGCAGAAACCATCCCGAATGTCGATGAGGCCGCGGTGCTTCTGGAGCTGCTCTCGGCCCAGCCCAAGCCCTTTGCGTTGAGCATCACCGGCGCCATCGCGGCCGACCCGACGAAGCTCTCGCAGGTGATCACGCTGGCCAACCAGACACCGCGGCTGGGGGCCGTGGGTGTGAATTGTGTGCGCCCACCGCAGGTATGGGCGGTGGTGAAGGCATTGCGTGCTGGAACGGATAAGCCGCTTTTAGCATGTCCCAACAGCGGGGAGATCTGGGATGACGGCGTCCGCGACTGGCGTCCTGCTCCCGCCGGCGCGGTGGGATTGATTGAGGCGGCAGCACACATGCGCGCGGCTGGGGTTAGCCTTCTGGGCGGCTGCTGCCGCGTGGGGCCCGCTGGGATTCAGCAGCTGCGTCGATCGATCCGCTTCGAAGGCAAATAGAAAACGCCGCGACAATCCTCAGGCGAGAGGATAGAGTGTTCCTATGAAAAAGTTTTCTCTACTCGCCGCATCCGCTGCACTTCTCATCACAACGCTGTCCGTGCCCGCCGCCAATGCCGAGCTGACCCAGACTGAGCGGGATCAGTTCCGCACCGATCCCGTCGGGGCAGTTGCCTGGCAGGCCATCAAGGGCTCCTCGGAGTACGTGCGCGCCGATGGCAACACCATGATGGCCGCGTCCTTCTTTTCCATGACTATGCCGGGGCAGAGCATCGGCATGCCTGCTCTTGAGAATTGCGCAGAGCGCGTCGGCTCCTCCGCGCCGGAGGGCGGCGTGCGCTACGTGGCGGCGGCTTTGTGTGCCACCTTTGATCCGAATGCCCGCGGCGAGGTGCAGCGCGGCGACTTTGGCTACGGGCCACTGGGCTAAGCCGCGCTGTGGTCAGCCGCGCGACGCCCCGTAGCGCGTAGGATCAGATGCTGTCTTAAGGAGGATTGATGCGCAAGCACGTGGTGATCATGGGAGTCTCGAGCTGCGGCAAATCGACGGTCGGGGAGTTGCTGGCGCAGCGCACCGGCCTTCCCTTCCGGGATGGGGACGATATGCACCCGGCGGCGAACATCGAGAAGATGGCCTCGGGGCAGGCGCTTGACGACGATGACCGGAAACCCTGGCTCGAATCCATCGGCCGCTTTCTCGCCGAACAAGAGTCCGGGGCCATCGTGGGCTGTTCCGCGCTCAAGCATTCCTACCGCGACATCATCCGCGCCGCAGCACCCGATACGGTCTTCATCCACCTGCACGGCTCCTATGAATTGCTCAAGGAGCGCATGAGCCGGCGAACCGGACACTTCATGCCGGTGTCCCTGCTTGATTCGCAGTTCGAGACTCTAGAGGAACTTCGGCCGGAGGAGGCAGGCATCGTGCTGGATGTCAGCGCCACCCCGGAGGAGCTGGCCGCCGCGGCGGCCGAGTACCTGCAGGCCTAGAACAGCGCGGCGGCGCCGTAGAAGATAAGGACGATGCCGAAGCCAATCGAGGAAATCAGCGCCTGATTGACGGTCCACGTCCTCAGGGTGGTGGACACGTCCATGCCCATGAGACGGCCAACGAGCCAGAAGCCCGAGTCATTGACGTGGCTGCCAAAGACGGAGCCGGCTGCGGTGGCGAGCGTGATGAGGACCAGCTGGATTTCGCTGAAGCCGCCGGCCTCCACGGCGGGCACCATGAGCGCGGCGGCCGTCGTCAGCGCAACGGTGGCCGAGCCTTGCGCCAGGCGCAGGGCTACCGCGATGAGGTAGCAGGCCAGGATGACAGGCACGCCGAGGTTAGACATGGAGTCCGCCAGCGCATCACCGATACCGCTGGTGCGCAGCACCCCGCCGAACATGCCGCCCGCGCCGGTGATGAGGACGACGGAGCAAATCGGTCCGAGCGAAGACTC
Organism: Corynebacterium sp. HMSC055A01; assembly: GCF_001809405.1. Lineage (NCBI taxonomy): Bacteria > Bacillati > Actinomycetota > Actinomycetes > Mycobacteriales > Corynebacteriaceae > Corynebacterium > Corynebacterium sp. HMSC055A01. The sequence goes on from NZ_KV797591.1 coordinate 47,161, forward strand.
CACGGTCTTCTCAATTGCGCTCTTGCCCTCCCCGCGGCGCAGGCCCAGCACGGCCATCGCCGCCAGAGTGGTAATCAACAGCGCGATGGGCGTCTGGCCCAAGAAAACGAAGAAGCGAACCCACGTGGCGGAAGGATCAACAACACCAGCGGTGCCCAGCGTGGTCAACCCGGTATTACCGAAGATGAGGATCATGGGGATGATCAGGATGCCAATTACTGAGGCCGGGGAGGCCGGGCGATCCGGGAGTTCGGCATCGCTGACCAACGCGCCGGTGATGGCTTCCTCGAGGCGGTAGGGATACTTCTTTCCCAGGTGGAGACCGAAGCGGTAGCTGGAGAGATACCACGTGGGCAGCGCAACGAGGAGGCCAAAAATGAGGATCAGACCGATGTCCGCGCTGAAGAACTCACCGGCGGCAACAGGGCCCGGGTGCGGCGGCACGAAGACATGCATGACGGAGAAAGCGCCGGCGGCGGGGATGCCGTAGGCCAGAACTGGGCCGTCCAGGCGCCTGGCGACGGCAAAGATGACCGGCAGCATAACCATGAGACCCGCGTCGAAGAAGATGGGGAAGCCCATGATGAGGGAGGCCACGCCGAGTGCTAGGGGCGCTTTGTCTTCGCCGAAGAGTTTCACGAGGGCGTCGGCAAGCGTTTTAGCACCGCCGGAAGTTTCCACCAGACGCCCGATCATGGCGCCCAACCCCACCAGCAAAGCCACGGATCCCAAGGTTGAGCCGAAGCCGCTCGTCATGGTGGGAACCACACCATCCAGCGGGATGCCAGCGGCCAGGGCGGTAAGCGCGGAGACCGTGACGAGTGTGACGAAAGCGTGCACCTTGAAGTAGATGACGAGGACGAGGATGACGGCGATGGCCGCAACCGCAATCCCTAACAGTGGTCCGGTGCCCAGCGTGGGCTCCCAAGTATCCATGACATTCATGAATGTTGATTTTACTTCTGCAGCCTGCGGTGATCTAGGGGTTACACCCCGAGCGCTGGGCCCACCGTGGCCCAGCTGATGGCCAGCTCGCGCCGGAACAGCCCCCATGTGTGGCGCCCCGCGGGAAGCTCGTAATAGTCAAGGTCTACGCCAGCTGCGGTGGCCTGCTTGGCGTAATAAGAGCTGCACCAATAATCCAAACGCTCGTTGAGGCCCAGCGCGGGAAGTGGTGAGTCCTCGATGTCGACGTCAAAATCGGCCGGGCCGCCGCGGGAGACGATGACGAAGGTTTTACGCCCGCGTTGCTGATCGAGGTTGAGAACCGGCGAATGCTGCGCCCACGCCGGATCCCACGGCGCGCCGAAGGAGCGAGCCGGGTCAGTGCCGTAGAACGCAGCACTTGCCCACGCAAAGGACTGCGCGAGAACACCTGTGGTCGAGGGACAACCGGAGAAGGAACCAGACACCTTGAAGCGCGGATCGAACGTAGCCAGCTCCAATGCGGGGCCACCGGAGTTGCTTAGACCCGCGATTCCGTCGCGGCCGTTGCCGTGGAACTCGGCGTCGATAAGCTGCGGGAGTTCCTTGGTCAGATAGGTGGCCCACTTGTATTTTCCGTGGGTGTCATGAGGCTGCGCCCAGTCGGACATCATCGATCCATATGCGCCACGCGGGGAAATGACATTGACCTGCTTGTCCCGGAAGAACTCGGAGGCCCCGCCGCCGTCCCACCACAGTGCGTCCTCGCCACCGCCGGCACCACCCAGTAGGTAGTAGCTCGGGCGGGGCTGCGTGTTCTCCAATCCTCCTGGAGGAAGAATGATGTCGTTGGTGATGACACGGTCCATGGCCGGTGAATAGGCCTTGAGCTCCCACACGTTGTCCTGGACGTGACGCAGTTCGCGCAGTTGTGCCGGGGCTGCTGTCACCGGTGGGCGCGTAGCGTCTGGTGCCAACACCGGGACTTTCAATTGTTGAAGCACCTGTGACCAGGCGGCGAAAATGTTGTCGGCGAAGAGTAGAGGTGCCAGCGGTCCCAGGGCGATGGGATCGAGGGCGCTGGAGTGCTGATCGATGTTGGCGGCATCGCTGCTCATCGTATCCAGTGCTTGTGCGTGTGCCGGCTGAGCGAGGGCGGGGGAGATGATCAACCCCGCCGAGAGAATGCCCGCAAGTGCGGAGCGAAAGAATTTCATTAGTTCACAATAGCCAACTAACCCTGCAGCGCAGAACTTCCCCGGCGTTAACGAAGGCGGGGCAGCGGGAGAGCTGCGGGACAGTTGGTGGAAGCGGATTAAGGGCATAAAGAAACCCCGACCGCTTTCATCAAGCGGTCGGGGTCCTCTCACTCTCTCACTGCCGGACTAAGCGCCGGCGGGCTGTGCACACTCTCTGCAGTGGGCGAGGGGTGTTCCTTAGAACAGGCCCTCAGCCTTCTTGCCGGTGTCCTTCACGGTGATCTCGCGGGAGTCAACGTTCTGGTCGTTGTCGGTGGAGTTGTCGCCCTTCAGGCGGGAAATCTGGGTGACCTCGATGTAGTTCTTCAGGCGGCCTTCCTTGGTGTTGCCGTCGCCGAAGTCCAGGTTGGCAACGCGAGCGGACTCGCCAGCGTTAATCGGGTTGGCCAGGGTGACCTCGAAGGAGCGGGTCGAGGACTTCTCGTCGAAGCCCAGGTCACGGATGTGAGCGCCGTTGGAGGAACGCGGGGTGATGAGGCGGTCAACGCCCTTCGGGCCCTCAGCGGTCTTAACGTCAACGCGGTACTGAACAGCCGGGAAGTCGCCGTAGTAGCGCTCGGAACCGACGTTCTCCAGGCGGAGAGCAACGGTGCCAGCGTAACCAGCGTGCTTAGCGCCGGAGGTGGTCAGAACCGGCTTCAGGTCCAGCTTCTGCTTAGCCTCGTCGGTCTTGCCGTTCTCGACGTCCTCCTGGACCTTCTTGTCGGCTTCCTCTTCCTTCTTGCCCTCAGCCTCGGACACGGCCTTCTCCTCCGGAGCGACCTCGTTGTCCTTGATGACCTCAGCGTCAGCCTCCGGGGACTTCTCCTCCTCAACAACCTTCGGGTCGTTGACGTCGGTGGTGTTCTGAGCGTCCTTGTTCGGAGCGTAGGAATCAGCGATGTCGTCGTACAGCTTGACGCGAACCTCGTTCTTCATCGGCTGCATTGCAGACCAGAAGGTCGGGGTGGACCAGGTGCCGTTCGGCTTGCAGTACTGCTGGGTACCGGTCATGTTCAGAACGCGGAAGCCGTAGGTAGCCTCACCGGTGTGGTTCGGCGGAACATCGTACGGTCCGATGGACTGGCCAGCTTCCCAAGACAGGGAGTAGGAAGCGGAAGCACCGAGCTTGGTGGCAATCTGGTGGGAGATGCCGAAGGAACCTTCAGCACCCTTGCCGGAGCCCTTGCCGCCAGCATTCATGGAGGTGGTCTCAGTGCGGTCACCGTTGACGGACAGGGTGATGGACTGGGACTTGGACAGGTCCTGCTGCAGCGGGATGTCCTTCTTGGTCTGGTTGGTGGTGGAGATGGTGCCTGCCGGCATGAAGTTATCGGTCACCTTGTAAACCACGGTGCGGTGATCCTCCCACGGGTTGCACACCGGGCGCGGGTTGAGCACGTTGGCCTTCATGTGGTCGGAGCCGTGGGTGGTGTGAACGATAGGCAGCTTTGCGTTCACGGCCGGGGTCTCCGGGTAGGACTCGGTCTGGGTGGCTGCGGAAGCAGCCGGCGCGATGAGGGCGGTGCCTGCGATCGCAAGGCCGGCGATGAGGCCGGCGGTACGACGACGCTGGGTCATTGTTGTTCTCCTGGATGAAAGTTTGGGGCAATGCGGTGACGCACTGTGGTGACACTGTGTTTGCGCTGTAGTGCCCAGTGCGTGACGTGTTGCAACAATAAGGCCCTTTTCAGGATCGCGCACCCCTTGAATTGTTTATATTTTTAAATGCAGAAATACATTTCGATCGGGTGGCCCCCGGGTGAACAATTGACTAAGAAATTTGCGCCGACCTTGGTTTTGTCTAACTAGACCGTATTCTGGGAAAACGTCTCTTTGACCGTTCGTTCACAAACTAAAGAATGACCCCATTAGGGGGAGTGAAAGGGTGTTTGTGGGGTCGTGTCACGCGCAATTTCAGCCTCTGTGGTCTAAGGGGTAGAACCCAACCGGCCCTCGTATGCTTAAGTAATTCTTAAAAACGGCGCGTTAGTCTTCTTCGATCTCTGGGTCTTCCGCGCGTGCCTGTTCGAAGACCTCGGCCGCCGCGCGCAGGTTAATGGTGCCGATGATGAGGCCGACCACGATGTCTGGCCAGGGGCTCGCCCACGCCAGCATCACAAGACCAGCGCCGAGGATAAGAATGTTGGCGGCGACGTCATTGCGCGCGGCCAACCACGCCCCACGCGTGAGCGCACCTCCGTGTCGCAATTGCAGTAGCAATACTGCGCAGAGCAAGTTGATGAGCATGGCGAAAATGGCCGTGCCGGAAAGCGTGAGTGGCTCGGGAACGGCGCCGTTGATGATCTTCCATATCGCCATGCCATAGGACGCCACCGCGGGGATCAGGATGAGCCCGGCTAGGCCATAGCTTGCTTTGCGACGCCCCTCCACCGACCAGCGCAGCGCTAAGAGCACGAGCGCGTTGATGAGAAAGTCCTCGAGGAAGTCGGCGGCGTCAGCGAAGAGTGAGGCCGAGCCGATGATGCAGGCGATGACGAATTCGACGAAGAAACCGGCGAGATTCAGCGCGGCCACCCAGGCGACAACCCGCCGGGCGCGTGCGTTCAGGGTGGAGGAGGAGAGATCGTGAGACACGGTACCTGAGCTTAATGGGCTTGAGCGCCGTGTCCCAACTTGTTTTCCTTTGTATTTATCGCTTTGTCCGGTGCAACGCCAGCAATGCTCGCGCGGCGTCTTTCGGCCGCGTGATGTCGAGTGCCGTGAGTTCCGTGACCTGGCGCAGGCGGTTGAGCACCGTGTTGCGGTGGCAATGCAGCGCCTCGGCGGAGTCCTTGATGGAGCCGCAATCCAGGTAGGTGGTGATGGTTTGGTAGAGCGGCGCGTTGGTAAGGCGTAACTCGGTGATGGCTTGCGTGAGCTCCGTGATGCCGCTGGCCGGGAAGTCCGCGATGGCATCGCCGGCGACGGCCCAGAGGGCGTCGGGCGCTTCGGTTAAATTGTCCAGCGGGCCGGTGGCATCGAAGATGCGCGGCACTTGCTGCGCTGCGGCGCGAACACCAGCTAAGCCGATGACGTCGCGGAAAAATATGCCCGAGATCTCCGTGAGCTCTGCGCCGCTGTCCTTTGCGGACTGCCCGCTGTTCCTTTGGTCTCTAGGCCAAAAGGCAACGAACATCCCGCGCGCGCCATGGCCGAAGGCTTCGCCGGAGGAGATGGGGGCGTCGAGAAGCGCGCGCATCTCCACCGCAGCGGTGGGGTGGGCCACCGCGACGTCGAAGTGGCAGTCATCATCCAGGTTGAGCGCGCGGGTGATTTCCGCGATGCCGAGCGCGCCCAGGGATTCGGCGGCGAAGAGCCTCTCCAAGTGCCGGGCGTGGGCGCGGTGCACGTCGTGCTGACCGCGTGCTTCTTCAAGGCGGTAGGCATCGCGCACCACCAGGTTGTACATCGTCACAACGGAATGCACCTGCGCCACGTGGTCGATGAGCGCCTCCTGATCCGCGCCGGCGGCCCGGCGCAGGTGCTCCCAGAGGACGGTGAAGTCGAGCTGGATGGCGTCGATCAGCGTGGCTAGCGCCACACCCTGGTGTGCGCGCCGCCGGCCCAAACTTTGGGCGTGGGTGCGCAGTTCCTCCTCATCCATCGCCCCAACTAGCACGTCCGTGATGCGTGCGAAAACCTCGAAGGCGGTCAGGCGTAGCTCGTCCTCGCTCACCAAGGAATCGCCGTAGCGCCCCGAGCGGGAAAAGGCGGCGAGGAAATCCTCAACCAAGCGGGGGATGGTGCCGTGGACCTCCGCGACGATATCGTGCCAGCGCTTCTCGTGCATGTGCACAACGCTACACGTTGGGCGCTGGTGAATTGCCCTCTATGTGGAGAGGTGTATCACTGCTGCGTTTAGCATGTGGGGACTAGCACAGCACGCGCCGCGTGCAGTTTGCCGGAGAAACAGGAGAACTCAGGAGGACGCATGATCACGCGCATCGACAACGCCCACATCCTGACCCAGGATCCCGCGCGGCCGGTTGCGGATTCGGTGGCTTTTGCCAACGGGCGCATCCTCGCGGTGGGGGAGGCCGCCCACGCCCTGCCCGCCGACGAGACGTGGGATGCCGGCGGGCGCACGCTCACCCCTGGCTTTAACGATGTGCATTCCCACACCGTGTGGTTTGGCCAGACGCTGCTCGAGGTGGATCTTTCCGAGGTCACAACTCCCGAGGAGGTCTACGCCGCCGTGCGCGCCGCCGAGTCGAACCCCGACGGTTGGGTGGTGGCATCCGGATTCCGTCCCTCCGCGCTGGATGCCCCGGTAGAGATAGAACAGCTCGACCGCGCCACACGTGGTGCTCCGCTGCTGATCAAGCACAACTCGGGCCACGCCTACACGGTCAACACGGCGGCCCTGCGCGCGACGGGCGTTGACCCCGCCAACCCGCCCGAGGTGGAAGGCGGTGAGTTCGTTCGCGATGCCGATGGGCACTGCACGGGGCTGCTCGATGAAAACGCCATGCGCGCCATTCAAGAGGTGACGCTGCCGGAATCCGGCGAGGAAATCGGCCGCGCCTTGGAACTGGCCACACGCCGTTACCTCGAGCGCGGGCTGACCTCCGTCACGGATGCCGGGGTGGCCGGCGGCTGGATCGGGCACAGCCCGCGCGAGATCGCCGCCTATCAAAACGCCACCCTGCACACGCGCATGCAGGTGATGGTGACCATGGATGTGCTCCACGAGATTCCTGGCCACGCCGCCGACGGTCCCGGTTGGGGCCTCGACGGCGGCCTGCGCACGGGTTTCGGCGACGAGTGGCTGCAGGTCGGCCCCGTCAAGATCTTCAGCGATGGCTCCCTGCTCGGCACCACCGCCGCGCTGAGCAAGAATTACGCCTGCTGCTCTCATCACGGATACTTCCAGGGGGATCCTGAGCAGATGCGCACACGTGCGCTGCAGGCGGCGAATTCCGGCTGGTCCTTGGCCATTCACGCCATCGGCGATGCGGCAGTGGATTTTGCGATTGAGACGCTGGAGGAGGCCGTCGACAAGCATGGCGCGCCTGCGATGCCGCACCGCATCGAGCACGGCGGCGTGGTGCGCCCCGACCAGATCGAGCGCCTGCGCGGCCAGCCCATCGTGGTGGTGCCGCAGCCGCTGTTCATCCCGGCTTTCGGTGATGCGATGGCGGACTCCCTTGGCCCGGAGCGCACCGCGTGGAGCTACCCGGGCAAGCGGCTTCTCGACGCCTCCCTCATCCTCCCCGGCAGCTCCGATCAACCCGTGGCGCCCGGTGTGCCGCTGGAGGTCATGCAGGCATTCGTGGAGCGGCGCACTGCCTCGGGCCGGGATTATGGGCCTGAGGATCGTCTGACCCCTGCCGAGGCTCTCTACGCCTACACCGCCGGCTCGGCCGCAGCAACTGGTTGGGCCGGGCGCAAGGGGCAGGTGATGCCTGGGCAGCTGGCGGATTTCGTGCTGCTTTCCCAGGACCCGCTGCACACTGATGACCTTTCCACCATCGACGTGGCCGCCACCATCGTGGGCGGCGAGCTGCGCTACGGAAGCTTTTAAGGAGTAGACATGCGAGCAACCACTAACGAACAATTTCTGGCCGATTTCCAGGCCATGTCCGCCAACGGCGCCACTGTGGGCGGCGGCGTGGAGCGGCAGGCGGCCAGTGAAGGCGATAACCTCAACCGCGCCTGGTTCCATGAGGTCCTGGAGTCCCTCGGGGCGCGCGTTATCTACGACGAGATTGGCAACCAGTACGGACTTTTCGAGCTTGCCCCCGGCGCCGAGTACGTGGGGCTGGGCTCGCACCTGGATTCGCAGCCCTTGGCTGGCCGTTTTGACGGTGCCTATGGTGTGCTGGCCGCAGCCCATGCGGCCGGGCGCGTGGCGCAGTCGGGTGCCAAGGCGCGCTATAACCTGGCGGTTATCAACTGGTTTAACGAGGAGGGCTCACGCTTTGCGCCGTCTATGATGGGCAGCTCCGTGTTCGCAGGCATGCTGGCGCTTGACGACGCCCTCTCCGCCACCGACCTTGCCGGCGTCACCGTCGCGCAAGCCCAGGAGGAAGCGGGTTGGTCCCCGCGTAGCGAGGCCCCGAAGCTCGCGGCCTATGCGGAGATTCACGTCGAACAAGGTAAGGAGCTCGAGGCCGCCGGCAACACGATTGGCCTGGTCACCGCCACGTGGGGCGCGAAGAAATTCCAGGCGGTGGTCTCCGGTGAGCAGGGCCATACCGGTTCCACACTGATGGCCGATAGGAAGGACGCGCTTTTCGGTGCCTCCCTCATCATTGCTTCAGTGGAGCGCTTGACCCATGAATTCGATGAAGGCCAGCTGCAGGCCTCGGTTTCGCAGTTAACGCTGGAGCCGAATTCGCCGGTAACCATCGCCCGCGAGGTGCGCTTCAATGTCGATGTGCGCTCGCCGTCCACTGAGGTACTGGACAAGGCCCAAGCGCGCCTGCAGGAGATCATTTCTGCGGCGGAAGAGGAATCACGCACCTCAGTTGAGCTCACCCCGACGCACGAGTGGGCGCTTAACCCCTACCCGGCCACCGGCGTGGAATTAGCCCGTGAGGTCGTGCAGGAGCTGGGGTACCCGCACCAAGAGATTTACACGGTGGCCGGGCATGACTCGACCAACCTGAAAGAAGTGGTGCCGACGGTCATGCTCTTCATCCCATCCGTCGACGGCATCTCACACAACGAAAAGGAGTTCACCACGGAGGAAGACTGCGTGGCCGGTGTGGACGTGTTGACGCACGTGGCGCAGCGCCTCGTGGAATCCGGGTGCGGCGAGCGCTAGTCGTTATCGCTCCACGGTTCATACCCGAAGGCCTTCATCGCGATTTCGAATCCGCGCTTCATTGCTTTTAGTTCTTCCTCGCTGTGCTCGTAGGTGCGCAGGCGCACCGGGCCGGTGAGGGGGACGTGGAGCAAGAAGTGCTGGCCTTCCTCGGTGATGCTGCACAGGCGGCGGCGAAGATCTTCCGGATCATCATCGATGGAGATAAGCTCATCGCGCACCAAGCGCTTGACCGCCTGCCCGATGGTGGCGGGCTGCCATCCCAACTCCTTGCGCAGCTGCAGGATGGGGATGGGGCTCTTCTTATCGATGAGCCGGAGAAGCGAAAGATGGGAGCCGGTGATCCCGTATTCGCGGCGCGCTTCCGTATCGAACCGCGCGCGGGCGCGCTCGAAGCGGCGATATTCCGCAATGGTCTCATCGATTAGCTCATTTTTGCTCACGCGATCCAGCGTAAGAGTTGAGGACTCGCGTCCGCAAATGTTTACGTTGACAACCCTAACCAAAGGTGGAGGGATCGATGGGCCGTTGCGAGCGAGGGAGTTTCTCCACCACGAGGCGGTACGAGTCCGTCACGAGTTCGGCCAGCAGCTGCGGGGTGAGCTTGGCGTCGGGATACACGGAAACCCAATGGCGCTTATTCATGTGGTAGCCAGGTGCGATGAAGGAATACTCTCTGCGCAGCGCTTCGCCATCGAGGGGCTCGACCTTGAGGATGGCTTGCTGGGAACCAGTCACGGCGGTGAGAAGTAGGAAGACCTTGCCGCGTACCTTAAAGACGTCCCAGTCCGGCCCGAAGGGGTGTGTCAGCGTGGCGCCGGGAAGCTCCGCAGCGCGTGCGGTGGCGCAGGCATGGAGGTCTAGGGCAGCGGTGCTCATGAGGTCCACACTAGGTGAAAACACCGTTGGGCCCCTTTTTCGATTTCTCGAAGAAAGGGGCCCAACGGCGTCTCTATCAAGTCCCTCCGTGTATCGGCCACTGGCCGCCCTCTGGAGGGTGAGGGGTTCTCTCTCTCGCATGCGCTCTCTCAAACGCACAAGAATGAGTATGGCGGGCGACGCTGGATTCACCATGTGGTCTCCCTGGCAGTTTTCTACTAGTCAAAACCGCCGCTAATCAAAGCGCGCGGGCCGCTTCTCCAGGAAAGCCATGACGCCTTCCTTGTGGCCTGCCGAATCCATCTGTGCGTACTGCGTGGGCTCCTCCCAGGCGAGCTGCTCATCGAGCTGTCCAAGCGCAGTGCGGTTGATGGCTTCCTTGGCCTTGGCCAGGGCGTCACGTGGCGCGATATGCAGGCGTTGGACTAGCTGCAGCGCGGCCTCGAGGGTTTGGCCCTGGGGCGCGCGCTTGGCGACGATCCCAGCCGCCTCCGCTTCGGCGACGCCGAGCTTGTCCTGCAGCAGTGCCAAGGCAAGAGCGCGGTGGCGCCCCACGGAGGCGAGCGCGGTGAGGCTGACACCGCCGTCGGGGATGAGACCAATTTTGCCGAAGGGCAGCGTGAAGTAAGATTGCTCGCCGGCCACGATGAGATCGCAGGCGAAGGCCAGCGATGCCCCAGCGCCGGCGGCTGCGCCTTCGACCGCAGCGATGACGGGAATCTCGGCGGCCTGGATTTCGGTGACGAGCGCGTTGAGCTGCGGCAGCATCGTCGACTCAGCCGGGTTGGGGGTCTCGCCTGACTGCTGCGCTGCAGCCGCAGCCTGTGCCGCCGCCACGATGTCCGCGCCCGCGCAGAAGGCGGTCTCATCACCAGTGATGATGAGGGCGCGGATGGAGGGGTCTTGGGAGGCGTCGGCAAGCGCGGCCGAAAGTGCTTCGCAGTGTTCCTTGGCAATGGCGTTGCGCCGCGCGGAGTTGTTGATTTGGGCGATAAGGGCGGAGCCTTCGCGGCGGGTGAGGATGGCGTCGGTCATGGTTAGTCCTTAACGAGTTCGGTGAGGGAGGAAATGATGCGCTGGGCATCGGCGGAAATGCGGGAGACGATCTCGGAGCACGGGGCGACGTCGTGGATAAGCCCCTGCGAGGTACCACAGGTCCACACGCCCGCATCCAAGTCACCGGTCTCGTAGACCGCGCGGCCGCGCTTGCCGGCAACGAGGTGGCGGATATCGCCGAACTCCGCGCCTTGAGCGAGGCGCTCGGCTACCTCATCGCTCACGGCATTCTTGGCCACGCGGGTGGAATTGCGCAGCTCCCGGAGGATGAGCTGGGTATCCAGCTCGGAGCGCTCCACGATGGCCTGCTTGACGTTCTCGTGCACCGGCGCCTCTGCGGAGGCTACGAAGCGGGTGCCCATGTTGATGCCCTCGGCGCCCAAAGCGAGCGCGGCGGCCAGGCCGCGGCCATCCGCGAAACCGCCCGAGGCGATGATGGGGATATCGAGTTGATCCGCGGCGGCGGGGATGAGGACTAGGCCCGGGATGTCATCCTCGCCAGGGTGGCCAGCGCATTCGAAGCCATCGATGCTGACGATGTCCACGCCTACCTTTTGCGCGCTGAGCGCGTGGCGCACGGAGGTGCACTTGTGGATGACGGTGATACCCGCGTCCTTGAAGGCCGGCATGTGCTCCTTGGGATTGTTGCCGGCGGTTTCGGCGATCTTTACGCCTTCTTCGATGATGACGTCGCGGTACTCCGCATAGGGCGGCGGGGTAATCGCCGGCAGCATGGTGAGGTTGACGCCGAAGGGCTTGTCTGTGAGCTCGCGGGTGCGGCGGATCTCGTGGCGGAGATCCTCCGGGGTGGGCTGGGTGAGCGCGGTGACGACGCCGAGGCCGCCGGCGTTGGATACAGCGGCGGCGAGCTCGGCGCGGCCGACCCACTGCATGCCGCCTTGGATGATGGGGTGAGTGATGCCGAGCATCTCGGTGACGCGGGTGGAAATCATGAGGGTGGTGCTCCTTTGTGAGTGACTAGCAATTGGAGAGAAGCGGATGGAAGTTTTGGGCGATAGGCAGTGAATGGCTATTCGGAGAAATGAGCGCGCAGGCGCTCGGTGAGGTCCTCGGGGAGGGGGATGGGGCGGCGCGCGGAGACGTCGATAAGCACCAGCGTCGCCGTGGCGAACACGCACGAGGTGCCGTCCTGGATGAGTTCGTGGGCGACCTGGTAGGAGGTGTTGCCGATGCGGGAAATCCAGACCCGCGCCTCGATGGAATCGGTGTAGGTGAGCTCGGCCTCGTACTGCACTTCGAGGGATCGCACCACGTGAGCGTAGGTATCGGTGGCGACGGGTCCGGTCAGTGCGGCGGCTGCGCGGACGCGTGCCTCCTCGAGGAGGGTGACTATCGTGGCGTTGTTGACGTGGGCGTTCGCGTCCTGGTCGGACCACCGCAAAGCGAGGGGCACTGGGATGGCGTTGGCGGGCGCGCGCATTGTTCCTCCTTGGGGGAGCGGGTAGAGTGATGCGTATTACTATACATACGAATTGTGGTTCGTCACTCGAACCGTGAGGAGAATGCAATGATGGATCTGCTGGGAATCGATGCCCTCCTGAGCGAAGAAGAAAAAGCCACGCGTGACCGCGTGGCCGCACTGGTGGATGAGCACATCCGCCCGCACGTGGCGCAGTGGTACGAGGAAGCGGTGCTGCCGGACTCGATCTTCCCGGTGCTGGCGGAGGCTGGTCTGTTCGGGATGCACCTGGAAGGCTACGGCTGCGCCGGGCGCACTGCCGTGGAATACGGGTTGGTCATGCAGGAGCTAGAGGCCGGCGATTCGGGAATTCGCACGGTGGTCTCGGTGCAGGGATCGCTGGCGATGTCGGCCATTTATAAACACGGCTCGGAGGAACAGAAGAAGCAGTGGTTGCCTAAGATGGCCGCGGGTGACGTCATCGGTTGCTTCGGGCTAACGGAGCCGACCGCGGGCTCCGACCCGGCGGGCATGGCGACGGTGGCGCGCTACCGCTCAGGCGAGTGGGTTCTGGATGGCGCGAAGCGCTGGATTGGCCTGGCAAGCGTGGCCGGGGTGGCCATCATCTGGGCCAAGGTGTCCGAGGAGGATGCCTCCGCCGCCGGGGTGGAGGCGGGCGTGCGCGGGTTCATTGTGCCGACATCTACGCCGGGTTTTAGAGCTACCCCAATCACTCGCAAGCTGTCGATGCGCGCTTCCATCCAGTGCGATATTTCGCTGGATGGTGTGGCCGTGCCTGGCGACGCCCTGCTGCCCAAGCACCCTGGCCTCAAGGGGCCGTTCATGTGTCTTAATGAGGCGCGTTTCGGCATTAGCTTTGGCGCTTTGGGCGCTGCGCGCGATTCCTTGGAGGTGGCGCTGAAGTATGCCAAGGAGCGCAAGCAATTCGACCGCTCGTTGGCATCCTTCCAGCTCACGCAGCAAAAGCTGGTCGATATGGCGGTGGAGCTGAACAAGGGGCAGCTGTTGGCGCTCAACCTGGGCCGCGCCAAGGACGCGGGAACGTTGGAGCCTTATCAAATTTCGGTGGGCAAGCTGGCGAACTGCCGCACCGCCATCGAGATTTGCCGCCAAGCCCGCACCATCTTGGGCGGCAACGGCGTCACCGCGGACTACTCGCCGCTGCGGCACGCCGCCAACCTGGAATCGGTGCGCACCTACGAGGGCACCGATGAGATCCACACGCTGATTCTGGGGCGTGTGCTGACGGGGGAGCAGGCGTTTAGCTAAAAGTAGCCCGAAGTCCCTTGATGAAGAGGCTTCGGGCCTAGCTGTGTTTAGTTGGCGATGAAGTACATCTGTTTATTGATGAACTCCTCGATACCAAGTGAACCAAGCTCGCGACCGAAACCTGAACGCTTGACACCACCAAAGGGGAGTTCAGGACCTTCACCAGTTGGTGTATTGACGTTGCTCATGCCAGATTCGATGCGCTCAGCAATTGCTTGGGCTCGCTTGGAGTCTTGAGAGAACACTGCTGCGCCAAGGCCGAAGACATTGTCGTTAGCTATCTCGAGCGCTTCCTCATCAGTCTTAAACTTGTAGACCGTGGCGACCGGTCCAAAGAATTCCTCATAATAGGAATCGCTACCTCGAGGGATATCTGTGATTACTGCAGGGGAGATGTAGGCGCCCTCCTCTGAGAGTTCACCACCCGCCAGTAGCTGGCCTCCAGCAGAAACAGCGCGCTCGATCTGTTCTTTGAGGTTCTCTGCAGCGCTACGGGAAGATAGCGGGGCATACACAGTTTCCCCGGCAGTATCCGGTAGTCCTGGCTCCATTTGTTGCGCAAGATTAACTAGTTCTTGAACAAACTCGTCATAAATGTCTTCTGCGACAATAAGCCGCTTGTTTGAATTGCAGGCTTGGCCGGTGTTGTACATACGCGTACCCCAAGCGAGTTCGGCTGAAGCCTTAACATCATCCGTGTCGAGGATGACATATGGATCTGAACCTCCAAGCTCGAGTACAGCTTTCTTGAGGTGCTGGCCAGCCTGTGCACCAACGATAGCTCCGGCCCGCTCGGATCCGGTAAGAGAAACTCCTTGAACGCGGGGATCTGCGATCAAGGTAGAGATTTGCTCATGGGTAGCAAAAACATTGGTGTACACCCCTGCCGGAAGGCCGGCATCGAGAAAGATCTTTTCGATCGCCAGAGCAGAACGCGGGCAAATCTCCGCGTGTTTAAGGATGATGGTGTTTCCTGCGACAAGGTTGGGTCCTGCAAATCGCGCTACCTGGTAGTACGGGAAGTTCCACGGCATGATGCCGAGCAGAGGCCCGAATGGGCGGCGGCGAATGAATGCCTTACCGTCCGCCTCCGTAGGGATCTCTTGATCCGCGAGAAACTTCTCCGCGTTGTCCGCATAGTACTGGATGATGGCAGATGAGAACTCGGCTTCTTCAACGCCTTCCGGAAGTGGCTTCCCCATCTCTTCAGCAATGATGGCAGCGAGTTCTTCTTTGCGTTCTTCAAAGAGTGAAGCTGCCTTGGCCACAATTTCTGCTCGTTGTGAGACTGGAGTTCCAGACCATTCGGTGAAAGCTACGGAAGAAGCTTCGAGGATTGGCTCAATAGCAGTATCATCGAGAGCATCGAAAGTTTCAATGATCTTGTTGTTGACTGGATTCTGTACACGGTACTGAGACATTTTTCCTCCTAGGAAAAGTTTGGGGTTGTTGTATCTGAACTGGATTCACTACGGCTGATTACTGAGCCCGTGAAGAAATCTGGGTTGCGGAGTCGGGTAATGAACATGAGGATTAATCCGAGCACGAGGATGCTGGCGCCCAGGATGAAGACGATTCCGACCCCTCCAAGAGAAGAACCGGAACCAAAGCTCGGGTCCATGGAGTCATAAGCGGTGATGAAAAACATTAAGAGAAGGAAGCCACCGCCCAGCAACGGGCATAGAAACTTAAACAGGAAGTTCCTTACTGAAGTAAAGAGTTCTTTTCGGAAATACCACAGACAGGCAACTGCTGTGATGCCGTAATAGAAACAAATCATGAGACCAAGAGCAGCAATTGTGTCCCAAAGTGCATTCTCTGAGAGCACTCTTGTTATGGCATAAAAGGCTCCAGAAACGACGGTTACGACAATCGTTGCGACGGTTGGAGTTTGGAATCGTGGGCTGATTCGAGCCAATTGTGGGGGAAGAGCTTTGTAATAGCTCATCGCCAGAATCGTGCGGGCGGGGCTAACCAGCGTGGATTGCAAGGATGCAAAAGAGCTAGCTAGAACCGAGATATAAATAAGGATATAAATAAGGATGGCAAATGGGCCCATAACCGGGTAAGAAAGCACTGCAAAAATTGATTCCTGATTGTCTGGGTTACCGGCGCCTAGTCCGCTTTCGCCGATGCCCGCCCATGCCATAACGGCTACCGCTGTAAGTACATACAAAATGATCGTGATGACGATGACGACGGTAGCCGCCCGGCCAGGAGTTTTTTCTGGGTTTTTCGTTTCTTCATTCATAGTTAGGGTGACATCCCAGCCCCAGAACATGAAGATGGATAGGGAGATTCCGGCAGCAACCACCGAGAAGTCCTTGATTTCAAATGGGTTGAACCAGCTGAATTGGATGGGGGTGAAATCGAATCCATCTCCGTTGTAAGCCCTCCATAATGCTGCGACATCGAAGGAGACAATTGCGATGATTTGAATTGCAACGAGGATGTATTGCATCTTCTGCGTTGTGTCCATACCTCGATACGCGACCCAAGCTGCAGCAACTAAGAACACAAGTGTGGTTGGAATATTTACCCAGAGGTTGCGTGTGAGTTCAGCGAGCTCTGGTCTACCGGCAAGCTGTGCGATGAGCAGATAGAAGAAGTCAACGGCCACTGCGGCAAGGTTCGATAGGACCAATATCGTGGCGGCGATCAGACCCCAGCCACCCATCCAACCGACCCACGGGCCGAAGGCTTTGGTCGCCCATGTAAAAGTGGTTCCTGAATCAGGAGCACGGTTGTTGAGCTCGCGGTAAGCAAAGGCCACAAGCAGCATGGGGATAAACCCCAGAATGAGAACGGCTGGAACGAAGACGCCCACGGCCGAGATGGCAGGACCGATTCCCGAAGTGAGTGTGTAAGTTGGCGCCAAACAACTAATGCCAATGACGACAGCTCCGAGCAAACCGACTTTGCCGACTGCCAATCCTTTCTCTGAAACTGCTGGTTGTTCACTCATGAGGGAGCACCTCCTTTCAGCGACATGTAGCCCGAAGGGACAACAATGGTTGGAACTGGTAAGTGCTTGAGGATTCGATGAGCAGTTGTGCCAAGGAAGAGCCGACCATCGCCGGCAATACGCGCAGAACCAAGAACTGCCACTTCGCCCTCTTCCCAGCTAAGGTTTCGCAGCGCTGACTGGACACTTGATCCCGAAGTAGTGATGCGTGACGCTTGTCCCTTGGAAACCGCTCCTTCGATTGCCTCTGAGAGTGGGAGCTCAAATCCGTGCCCGGCATCTTCTCCGGAGATCTTCAAAGTAATGATGCGTAATGGAATCTCTCGGCGGTTTGCGCGGTCGAGTCCGATTGCCGCGACATCTGATCGTCCTCGGCGCGGGCCAACAAGGGCAGAAATGCTCGTTATCGGTCCTGGATATGAATAGCCTTGAGGAGCTAGCGCTACTGGTGTTTGTGCTGTGTATAGCAATGAACTTGGTACTGTACCGATGCGGAATCGGTTCAAAAGTCCGCCTGAGCGTGCTCCGACGACGATTAAATCGCACTCAAGTTTTTGCGCGGCATCATTCAAGGCAAGTGCGGGTTCTGTCCCCTCGACGACGTGCCATGTCGCAGAAATGTCAGCGGGAAGACTATTTAACGCACTGGCGAGACGCTGTTCGGTTTGTTCTCGCACAATCGCGTTGTAACCAGGATCTTGAGTCTGAACACCAAAACCTTGAGGACTAACAGGAGGAATAACCGAGACTATCTTCAGGTTGACCTGGCGCTCACGCGCGAGAGCAATTCCTAAATGGAGAGCATCATGACCGTCAGAGGTGTCGATGTATGCGACTAGCAGAGAGCCGTTAGCCCTGCGGCGCGGAAAATCTGTGGGTGGATTCATGAACAGTCACCGCTTATCCCTGCCCAAGAATCTGTTTCGCAACGGCTTCACCGATACGCACCGCGCCGTCGACGTGCTGGTAACCTGCACCAGCGATGTCAGAAGAGGAGTAATAGATAGGGCCGGTTGGTTTGTTCTGAAGATGGCCCCAACGCGATAGTCCACCCAAATCGTATGACGTTGCGTAGGCTCCGCGAGTCCATTCTTCGGCCGCCATATCGGAGAGGAAGAATGCGATTGGCTTCTTCACCTTGTCACCAAGGTAAATGGACATTGCATCGAGGATGCGCTCTTTGCGTTCTTCAGCGGGGAGAGCCCACATCTCTTCGGCGTAAACGTCGGAAACAAAGCCAACCAATGTGCCGAATGCGTCTTCTTTTCCTTCCTCACCGCCTGCGAAGTTTTTGCCGTAATTGGTGTTGTCATAGATTTCGGCAACGAGTCGATCGCCACCGAATGCAGTACCGGACAGTCCCTCTTCACGCCAGAAGGGAGTTTCATAGACTGCATGAACTTTGATGACGAGACCCATGGAAATGTGCTGATGGGCAACATGCTGTTCTCGCGGCAGGGGAGGCACGTAGGAAATGCGATTATAGAGGTTTGGCGGAACCGCAAGGATAGCGTTTTTAGCATGGACAACAGCGCGATCAGAATAGGCAGTTACGGTTCCCGGTCCACCATTGTTGTCCACACCATTGCGGACGTCCGCTTCAACATTGTTGGGGGCGTCTGCCGTAGAAGGATCTGGCGTAGCCCATTCGAGAGTGCGAACAGGTGAACTGAGAATGACGTCATCGCCGAGTTCCTCTGCCATCGTTATGGAAACTGACTGCATGCCGCCGGCAACTCGCTTATCAAGCAAGAAGTTTTCATCAACAAGGTTGTCGAAAGAACCAGCAGATGAAGCCATCAGAGCTGCTTGAAGTACGGAAAAGGTGCGGGAAGGCTTAGTAAGCATTCCAGAGGAAATGTAAAGCGAGATGTTGTCAATTGCCTCAGAATCGTCAGATAGGCTTTCTAACCAGTCACGGAAGGATTGGCTATCGAGTTCTTTGGCTCGTGGGTGCTCCCAAGGGGCGTTAGCGTCGACTTCCTCGGCCAGCTGATTGAGCTCAGCGATCAATCGATTCATCTCGGAGGCGGTTTCCTCTGACGTTGGGAAGGTATCTCCCTCAAATTCGTGGCGCGTGCCGTCTGGGGACACGTAGACTGATTTTCCTTCGCGGTACCGATCAAAAGTCTCGAGTCCGAGCTCTTGGACGAGTTCGGTGAGGCGCGTTTGATCGGGGGAAATCCACTGGCCGCCGATCTCAATGAAGTGTTCAGTACCTTGGTCGTCGAGTACCTTTCCGTTCCAGGTACGGCCGCCCACGCGATTGCGGGCTTCGAGAACACAGACTGATTTTCCTGCTTTCTTGAGAGTGCGGGCAGCCATTAGCCCTGAAGCACCGGCGCCGATGATTACAACATCGACTGTGCGCTCTTCGGCGTTGGGATTACCATTACGTTGCGTGACCATTGGAGCGTTTCTCCTTCGCGTGCAGTAGGTATGCGGTGAGTGAGACCTTCGTATGGACGATGGTGTTTCAACGTTAAATTAAAGGGTTTAATTTAACGTTGTGACTACAGTAACAAACGCGCGGCAAGAATTGTAGGGATCACAGTGGTAAATGTTTCGCGCCCCAAAGGGCGGCCATTGAAAGCGCTGGTGAACCGGCAAAAAATAGCATCAGCCGCACTGCAAATTGTTGAGCGCAAGGGGCTTGAAGCCTTATCGATGTCAGCGGTAGCTAGGTCAATGAAGGTTAGTACGGCAGCGCTCTACAATCACATTTCCAACAAAGAAGAACTGCTGGCTCTGGTACAAGATGACATCATTGCAAAGGTCGATACTTCGTCGCTGAAGCACGCCCTTGCAGGGGAACTACCAGCAGCTGATGCGCTTCGGCAATGGGCATGGTCGTATCGGGATATTCTGGCTGATAATATTCCGCTGATTCGCGTAATTACTGAGCTTCCACTTTATGGTTCGCCCCAAACGATTTCGATGTACGAATTGCTCGTCCAAGTAATTGCACTCGCTGGAGTTCCCGAAGCGGAAGTTATTACGAGGCTTGTCGCAGTAGAGTCTTTTGTTTTTGGTTCTGCTTACGACGTTCATGCGCCTTTGAATATTTTTGAATCGCCTGGGCCTGGAGATAGTCCATTGAACAAGATGAATGACATCTACTTGGCTCAATTCCGAGAGCAGTCTTCGGAGGAGAGCGAACAATCTAAACTTCGTGCGGACAAGTCGTTTGAAACTGGTTTGGAAGCCCTGTTGGAACAGTTCCTATCATCAAATGAGGCTTAGATTTGTGACGTCTATTTAGAGAACACAGCCCCACGGATAAAACGGATTCCATCCAGCAGCTTCTCGAATAGCTGACAAAGAAGGATGACGTGCGAAACCCTCCCCTGCAGCTAGGGGTGAACTGCTATTGGGGAGGGAAGCACCTTGGGGAATAAGCTGGTTGAGCTTAGGTCTCGCTAGATTTTGGAGATTCTTTGGATCCTGTGCGGTGGGCGTTCGGATCGATCGGGTGCCCGTCAGCGTCTAGATCATTGAGTTCTGCCAGCTCCGTGAAATCCGCCTGCGCGTCGGCGAAGCCTTCCTCCGGATCGATCTCATCGAAGTTGCGGATGGTGCCGTCGCGCTCGTCCTTGAACATGTCCTTGCCGTAGATGACCAGCACCATAATGATGCCGGCGGCGAATCCCCACGCGGCGCCCTGGGTGGCCAGCACGCCAGCGGTTATGCCTGCGATGCCGAGGTCTTTCTGGTTCTTGGCCTCCATGATGCCCACACGCACGGATACGAAGCCCTGGATGATGAGCGTCAGTGCCAAGCCCACCGGCAGGATAGGCTCAACGAAAGAGGTAATCGGTAGCAGGAGGAGGCCCGTGTTGGTGCCCCAGCGGAAGGAGCCCGCGCCACCGAATATGGTGCGCATGGCGCGCTTGCCCTGCTTGTAGCGCTCAACGATGACCACGTGCATCGCCGCCCACAGTGGACCACACATGGCGATGTCTGGGCCGATGATGGACATCAGCATGTTGCGGCCGCCGAAGAGGAGGTGTGCGCGCGACGGGCTGTAGACCACGGCCTCATCCGTACGGACATGGTCGGCTTCCTTGAGAACGGCGTTGGCTTGCAGGACGTCACCGAAGACGACGATGTAGGCAGCCAACACTGTGGGGATGGCGGTAAGGAACATGTGCGCCGGCGGCAAGCCAACGCCGAAGACCGTGTACTCAGACCACAGCGTGATGAAGTCAGGCTTGGAGAAGCCCCACTCCACGTCCGGCCACGGTGCCTCGCCGGCCAGCGGTGCGACGAAGACCGCGACGAAGATGGCGGGCAGGATGCCTAGCGAAGCCAGGAAACGCCAGCCGGCGGCCTTCTGCCGCAGTGCCTGGAAGCCGCGCGAATACATGAGGAAGAAGGCCACGGCCACCGCGATGGTGATGGTGATAGGGAAGGAGTGGAAACGTCCGTCTTCTTGAAATACCGAGATAATCGCTGCAATACCGGCACCAAGCACGATACCGGCGCGCAGGCCTGAAGGAATGAGGCGAACGACCTTTGACGCCCACCCAGTTATACCCAGTGTTAAGGAGAATATGCCCAACAAGAGCTGGAAACTGATGAGCGCCCAGATTCGCTGCTCTCCTTCCGGGAAGGTCTGGATGTAGACCGTCAGCAGCGGAATAGCTGGGGTAATCCAACCCGGGACAACCGGGTCACCCAAGAGGTGGTGGGTCAGGTAGAGAAGGCCGTTGAGCATGACGACGGCCAGTGCCGCCTCATAGGGCATGCCGAGGGCCTCAGTCATGAGGGGGATAGCACCCAGATCGACCACGCACATGAACAAGCCTTGTGCGAAGTCTGGCCACTCAATGCGGTAGTGCACGAACGGCAAGCGGACATCAAAGGGCCCCATCTTCCAGTGGGGCGAAGCTTGACCGATTCCCTGTTCTTCGGGTTCGGCGGCTTCGGTGGTTGCGGCCATGACGGCCTCCTTTCAAAGAAAAAGGGACCAAGCCCTACGGGCGCGAACCGCGCAGGGCTTGGTGAGGAAAGGTGAAGTGGTTGAGGTTTAGCCGAGTCTTGATTAGTCGAACTCGATGATCTGGCGCAGCGCCACACCGTCGGACAGGCGGTCCATGGCGGTGTTGATGTCCTCGAGCTTGATGTGGTCGGAGATCAGGGCCTCGGCGTTGAGCTTGCCCTCGCGCCACAGTTGCTCGTACTTCGGGAT
Organism: Corynebacterium sp. HMSC055A01; assembly: GCF_001809405.1. NCBI lineage: Bacteria > Bacillati > Actinomycetota > Actinomycetes > Mycobacteriales > Corynebacteriaceae > Corynebacterium > Corynebacterium sp. HMSC055A01. The sequence goes on from NZ_KV797591.1 coordinate 68,896, forward strand.
GTCCTTCGACGGAACGGAAGAACCCAGGTAGCAACCATGTACGCGGCGTGCCTCTGAGGTCATCACGAGCGGGTCGATGGTGATGGTGGAGCCCGGTGCTGGCAGGCCAACGGTGACGGTCAGGCCGCCCGGTGCAGTGACCTTGTAGGCGGTTTCCAGGGCCTTCGGGTGGCCGGCGGCCTCCACGACGGCGGTGAACTTCTTGCCGGACTCTTCAGCTTCCTGCGGGGTCATGGCGGAAGTGGCGCCGATTTCGAGGGCCTTCTCGCACTTGTCCTTCTGCATGTCAATGCCCACGATCTCCTTCACGCCGAGCGCAGCGGCGGTGATGATGGCGGCCATGCCCACGCCACCGAGGCCGACGACGGCGATGCTGTCCTCCGGCTTCGGATCAATTTCGTTAAGGATGGCGCCGCCGCCAGTAAGGATGGCGCAGCCGAGGATGGCGGCGATATCCGCCGGGACATCGGAGCCAACCGGTACGACGGAGAGCTCGGAAACCACTGCGTGGGTTGCGAAGCCGGAAACGCCGAGGTGGTGCTGGACCATCTCACCATTGCGGGTGAGGTGGCGGGTACCGCGGATGAGGGTGCCCTCGTTGTTGGTCTTGGAGCCAACCTCACACGGCATCTTGCCGTCGGTCTTGCAACCAGCGCACTCGCCGCAGCGCGGCAGGAAGGTCATGACCACGTGGTCGCCGACCTTGACGTTGGTAACGCCCGGGCCAATCTCCTCGACGATGCCTGCGGACTCGTGGCCCAGCAGCATCGGCAGCGGGCGGGGGCGGTTGTTGTTGACCACGGAGAGGTCGGAGTGGCAGAGGCCAGCGGCGGTGATCTTGACCAAGATCTCGCCTTCGCCGGGGGCGGTGAGCTCGAGCTCGCTCACGGTAATGGGCTTGGAGTCGGCGTAGGGACGCTCATCGCCGGAGCGTTCCAGGACGGCGCCGCGAATGGTAATCGTGTCAGACATATCTACCTCCAGACATCGGGTGGGCTAATGCAACGTAATGTACGCCACAGGATATCGATGAGAGCAGGAATGGTATGGGAGAAATTACATCAGACGGCTAATTAGATAGGGAATTCTCTACTTGCTGAGCGTGTGGGCGCGCAGCGCCACGAAGACATCGAGCCCGCGCTGGCCGACGGCCCACTCATCACCCATCAACTCCGAGATCCGGTCGAGCCGCTGGCGCACCGTATTGGGGTGGATGAACATCGCCTGGGCGGTCTGCGGGATGCTGTGTCCAGAGAGCAGGTAGTGGTGGGCGGTATCGGTCAGCTCCGTGGAATGCTCCTCGTCATAACGCAGCAGCGGGCCGATGGTGCGTGTGGAAAGAGCGTTCAATGCGTGTGGGTCCGCGCCTAAAATGAGGCCCACCGTGCCCAGGGAGTCCTCGGTGATCAGACGGCCGCGCACTCCCAGGGCGAGCGCTGATTCCAGGTAAGACATGGCGGAATCATGTGCGCTGCGTGCTTCACTCAGGCCATCAAAGCCGATGGCGGAGACCGCTAAATCGGGGAACTCAGATAGCAGCGGGGCCAGCGCCGCATCGATACCTCGATCCGGCTGGTACAGCACGCACACGTGCTGATCGTGGTGCGTAATAGCGGCATTACCCGGCAAGAGGTGTTCCAGCTGCGGACGAGTGGGCAGGCCCTTTGCTGAGTGCAGGCCGACGAAATACAGCTGTGCTGAGGAGTTCAGGCTGATACCCGTCAGGTGTCGCAGGCGGGCGATCTCCTCACGCCCGGCATTACCCAGCGCCACGGCATAGACCAGGTCATCGACTTTGCGCGCGGTGGCGTCGACAAGCGCCTCGGCAAAAAGGGCAATCGCGGTAAAGGCCGCGGAAGCATGGCTGATGACGCGCAGTTCGGCGTCGCTGAGCTGCTTGTCCACACCAATCGTGCCCAGTGCGCGGCCATTAAACTCCACGGGGAACGTGCTTGCTGGGGGAGCGTCCGGGGCATCCTCCGTGGTCCACAGCATCACCGGAGCGTCGAGACTTTCAGTCAGCACGCGTTCCAGCTCTTCGAAGCTGGCATTGTTCATGAGCACGTGGAGCAGTTTCGCGTTGACCTCATTGAGCCACTGCAGCTCTTCTACATGGCGGCTCAGAGCTATCTGCGATCGGGTTAGCTCGGCAACGGATTCGCCCTGGCTCTCGATGACTTGCGCATTCTCCAATGCCACAGAGGTGATAGAGCCAAGCACCTCGAGCGCGGCAATTTCCTCGTGCGTGTAGTGGCGGGGGTGGCGGTCACCCACGAGCAGCGCACCGATGGTGCGCCCGGCAATTCGAATCGGGGCGCCGAGGATCCCGCGGATGCCTTCGGCCTCCACCGCGCGGTCCACGTAATCCACGTGCGTGACGTTAGGGTCGGCGGAATGGTCATAGGTCCACGCCGGGCGGTTGGTAGCGGCCACAATGCCGAGGATTCCAGAGCCCATCGGCATGTTGATGGTGCGGAAGTCCTCGGTGACGACACCGCTGGTGGCCAGCACCTTGGTAAAACCGGTGTCCTCATCGTTGAGGCTGAGGTAGCCCACGTCCGTGCCAATAGTGGTGCGCGCGTGGCGCACGATGGCGTGGAAGATGTCAGAGGATTCGCGGCCCGAGTTGAGCATCTGGGAAACATCGAGCAGCTTGGTCGACATCACCCGCCATGTGTGGTTGGCGCGCATGGTCTCCTCAACGGCCCGAAGCGAACTGAGCTCCTCGGCATCCAGCTGCTCTCGCAGCTCGTCGGGGACGCGGGTGCCGCTGGCGAGGTGGGAGAGTACGGTGCCGAGGAGAGACATGCCTATAGTTTATTTGGATCAGATTATTAGGATCAGACTTTTTTCTTAGTGCGCGGAATGGGCTTGCCAGTGATGAGCGCGTGGAGCTTGCCATCACCAATCTGTAGCTCTTCGGGCACGTCCTCGGAATCGACCTCAGTCATGATTTCTCTGATGAAGTCAGATTCGGGAATGGAGGAATTGCGGGCGATAGCGGAAAGCTCGCGCATTTCCTCATCAGAGAGGTGGTTGTCATTCTCAAAACGCTTCTTGAGTAGTTCGCGCGCACGGCGGCGCAGATCGGCCTCAGACTGCAGGTCCTTGCGGTTCTTCAACCAAGCAAAGCCGATGATGAACATGATGGCGATACCCATGTAGCCCAGAATCGGGTATACCCATCCGATGAGGTTAGAGAAGCCGACGAAGGAGAGCACGAATCCGATGAGCACCGAGATGACATAAACCTTGTAGAAGTGCTGTGGCTTGCCACGGGTCAGGCGCTTGGCAAAGGCATAGAACATGCCGATGGCGGTGTTATAAATCATGCCGTAGATAGCAATGGACATGGCGACTCCGAGCGCTGGATGAATCTGTTCAATCATGGCCAAGGTTGGCATTTCGGCGTCGGTAATCGGACCCACCGAAACGTAGAGGCCGCCCACCAGGACCGCAAGCAGGAACAGGAAGCACAGGCCGCCGAGGATGCCGCCATAGCCCACTTCCTTGGCATCGAGGAAGTTGCCGCCGATGACGATCATCATGGAGACCACCACGATGACGTTGAGGCCCAAGTTATTGATGGCGGAGACCCACCAGTTGGGCAGCGTGGTGGGAATGTTCTGCGCCTGCTCGTTGAGGTGTGACCAATCGGGGCTGGACGTCAACACGGTATATACGGTGCCGATGGTCAACAGGATGATGATGAACGGGGTGATAGCGCCAATGGCGATGGTCACCTTGTCCACATCGAGCAAACCAGTCAGCAGCGTGAGAATGAGCATGAGGATCGCACCGATCCACACCGGCCAGCCCCACTGCTGGTTGAGGTTGGTGCCGGCGCCGGCGAACATGGCGAAGCCGATGCAGAAGAGACAGGTCAGCGTGGCGAAGTCAAGGATCTTCGACACAATTGGCGTGGATACCGCGTTGAACACAGAAGTGTGTTCTTTGGCGCGGTGATAAGAACCCAATTGGAGAATGGTGATTCCGGAAATGGTCATGGCCAGTGCGGTGACGATGGCACCGACGATGCCCATGTTGCCGAAGGCAACGAAGTATTGGAGGGCCTCACGGCCGGACGCGAAGGAGGCCCCCGCGAGCACGCCGATGAAGGCCATCGCGATGCCGAATGAGCGTTTAAGCATGGTGAACCTAACTGTGGATGGATAATTGCTTCTACTTATGCAGACGGGGCAGGCCGCCTAGGAAAGGTGCCTGCCCCGTGTGTGATGGAGCGAAAGCTGTTAGCTCGTCACCGCCTTGATGAACTCGGCGATTCCAGCAAGCTCCTCCTCGCCGCGGTCAATGATCGCCGCGGAGGTAAAGAGCCCGTGGTGGTATCCCAGAAGGTGCTTGTGCGTGACATCCACGCCAGCCTTAGCTAGCTTGCCGGCATACTCGATGCCCTCATCCGCCAGCGGATCGTTGTCCACCGTGATGACGAGTGACGGGGGCAGGCCCTCCGGCAGCTCTTCCAACAGCAGCGGAGAGAGATCCGTGGCTGTGCGCTGGGATTCTTCCGTGACGAAGGTATCGATGAACCACCGCATGGTGTCGGAGGCGAGAGGGAAGCCCTCTTCCAAACGCTTGTAGGAGGCGCCGTTCGTGGTGCGCTCGCGGGAGCAATCCGTGATCGGGTAGAGCAGGATCTGGGCGCTGAGCTTGGCGACGTCATCAAGCACCGCGAACTCATTCGCCAACGTGGCAGCCAGCTGGCCGCCGGCTGAATCACCGGCGACCGCGATGGAGGTCACGGTCAGTCCGTGCTCTGCCTCGGGGTTGGACAGCCAGCGGTAGGCGGCGCGGCAATCGTCGATAGCCGCCGGGTAGGTGTGCTCCGGGGCGAGGCGATAATCCACCGCGACGACCGGGAGTCCGGTCAGCACCGCGATACGGCGTACCGAGGAGTGGTGGGTCTCCAGGTTGCCCATGAGCCAGCCGCCGCCGTGCATGTAGAGCACCGCGGGGGTCTCCTGGTCGCGTTCTGCCTCCGGGCGGGGGTCATAAAGGCGAACCTGGAACTGGTCGACCTGGAAATCTGTGGTCGTAGGTTCTTTCTCTTCGTGGAGTGGGTTGGCGTGGGCCGAGGCTACGTAGTTCTCACGCACCTGCGGGATGGGGAAGTTATGGAAGGACTTCGCTCCACCATCGCGGAAGGGCTTCAGCGCCTTCCACGCATCCTCGGCGACGGGGCGCCCGGAGTATTCGTCGTGCAGAGTGTGCATCGTGATCACTACCTTCTAGACCAGCTCGTAGTCGTTGATCTCCAGCTTGTCGGTAAGCTCGTAGTACTCAGCAACGTTGCCGGACCAGTTGTTGATGACGCGGCCTTCCTCGTTCTTGTACCAGGAGGAGCAGTCAGCGGAGAACGCAGATTCCTCGAGTTCCTTCTGGATACGGGTGTTGAACTCGTCGATGACGTTCTTCTTCACGTCGAGGGCTGCCTCCGGGTTCTCGCGCAGGTAAGCAACGGCCTGGGAGATGTAGCGGTCCTGTGCCTCGAGCATGGCTACCACGGAGTGGTGGTTGAGGTTGGTATTCGGGCCGTAGAGCATGAAGAAGTTCGGGAAGCCATCCACGGTCATACCCAGGTAAGCCTCCGGAGAGTTGCCCCAGCGCTCGCGCAGGTCGATGCCGTCGCGGCCGGCAATCGGCAGGTCGCCCTGGAATTCCTGGGAGTGGAAGCCGGTGGCGTAGATGACCACGTCGAAGTCGTGCTCGACACCGTCCTCGGTGCGGATGCCGGTCTCGGTGAACTTCTCGATACCAGCGGTGACAAGCTCCACGTTGTCACGGTTGAAGGTCGGGTAGAAGTCATCGGAGCGCAGGATGCGCTTGCAGCCGAAGGCGAAGGTCGGGGTGAGCTTTTCCACCAGCTCCGGGTCGTTGACCTGAGAGCGCAGGTGCTCCATGGCCTGCTCGACACCCTCGGCGGCGGAGTCGGTGCCCTTGCGGGTGCGGTCGAAGCCCTCCTCGCGGACCTCGTGGATTTCCTGGCGGATGGCGCGGTAGGAATCCGGGTTCTCCTGGAACTCCTTGGTCTCCTCCTCGGTGAAGATGACCTGGTTGCGCGGCAGAATGTAGTTTGCGGAGCGCTGGAACACGGAGAGCTTCTCCGCAACCTTTGCAACCTCCGGAACCAGCTGGACAGCGGAGGCCGCGTTGCCGATGACGGCGACCTTCTTGCCGTTCAGGTCGACGTCGTGGTTCCACTCGGCGGAGTGGAACTGCACGCCCTGGAATGCCTCGCGGTTCGGGAAGTTCGGGATCTTCGGCTTGGAGAGCTGGCCCCAGGCGCCGACGAAGACGCGGCCGTAGTAGGTCTCACCGTTGGCCTCGATCTCCCATGCCTTGAGGTCTTCCTTCCACTCGGCGCGGGTGATGCGGTGGTTGAACTTGATGTGATCGTAGAGGTTGAACTCCTCGGCAAGGGCCTTGAGGTAGCCCTGCATCTCGTCCTGACCGGCGAACATGCGGGAGACGCCGAGGTTGAGGAAGTAGGAGTAGCAGTAGATCAGAGCCTGGGTATCGCAGGCAGCGCCCGGGTAGGTGTTGTCGCGCCAGACGCCGCCGACCTCGTCGGCTGCTTCGAGGATGAGGAAGTCCTGCTGCTCGTCGCGAACAAGTTGGGCGCCCATGCCCAGTCCGCCGTAGCCGGTGCCGAGGATGATGCAGTCGTAGATCTTCATGGTGGTGTGTCTCCTTGAGGTGTTGGTGTTTCGGATTAGTTCGCGCGGATAGCTTCAGCCAGAACCTGGAGGCCGTCACGCAGGGTGGACTCGTTGATGACCAGGGGCGGCAGGAGGCGGATGACGTTGCCATCGAGGCCGCAGGTGAGGATGAGCACGCCCTGCTCGCGGCAGGTCTTGGCCACCTTGGCGGTGAGGTCGGCGTTCGGCTGGTTGTTGTCATCGACCAGCTCAATGGCGATCATGGCGCCGCGGCCGCGGACCTCAGCAACGGTGGTGAGCTCAAGCAGCGGCTCCAGATCTTCGCGGATGATGGCCTCGATTTCGCGAGCGCGGGAGTTGAGGTCCAGCTCCTCCATCTCCTCGAAGGCTGCCAGGGAAGCAGCGCAGGCCACCGGGTTACCGGCGTAGGTGCCGCCGAGGGAACCCGGGTCCGGGGCATCCATGATTTCGGCGCGGCCGGTCACAGCGGAGAGCGGCATGCCGCCGCCCACTCCCTTGGCGGTGGTGATGAGGTCCGGGATGATGCCCTCGTCTTCACAGGCGAACCAGGAGCCGGTGCGGCAGATGCCGGCCTGGATCTCATCGGCGATGAAGACAACGCCGTTGTCGGTGCACCATTCCTGCAGCGCCGGGAGGAAGCCCTTGGCCGGCTCGACGAAGCCGCCCTCGCCCTGCACCGGCTCGATGATGACGGCAGCCAACTCTTCGGTGCCGACGTACTGCTCGATGTAGCGCAGGGTGCGCGCTGCTGCCTGCTTGCCGTCGAGGCCGTCGCGCAGCGGGTAGGACATCGGCGCGCGGTAGATGTCAGCGGCCAGAGTGCCAAAGCCGGACTTGTACGGCTTGTTCTTGGCGGTCATGGTCATGGTCAGGTTGGTGCGGCCGTGGAAGGCACCGTCGAAAACCACGACGCGGTTCTTGCCTGTGTAGCGGCGAGCGATCTTGATGGCGTTCTCCACTGCCTCAGCACCGGTGGAGAAGAGGCAGGACTTCTTCTCGTGGGTGCCCGGGGTCAACTCGTTGAGCTTCTTGGCTACCTGGACAAAGCCCTCGTAAGGAGCGTTGAGGAAGCAGGTGTGGGTGAGGTGGCTAGCAGCCTCGGCGACGGCTTTGGCAACGCGCTGGTTGGAGGCGCCGACGGAAGTCACGGCGATGCCGGATGCGAAGTCGACGATGGTGTTGCCGTCGACGTCGACAAGCACGCCACCGTCGCCGTCAGTGATGTAGGAGGGGTAGCCCGGGATGACGCCAGCGGCGACGTCTGCTTCACGGGCGGCATTCAGCTCCTGGCTGCGGGGGCCAGGGATTGCGGTGGAAACGTTCCGCTCCTGGGGGAGACGGTGCTTGAGATCCTGCATGCTGTCTGCTCCTTAATGCTCGGGATTTGTTATGACGTAGGTCATTCTGGCGGCTAAACTTCAGGAGGGCCACAGACGATCTGGTGAAAGAATGGTGAGAAATTGTCCACAGTGGATAAGGGGGTAGCGGCCGGGCTGGAAGAGGGGAGCGTGTCCCTCACGTGGTTGGCCAATCAACCCGATCTGGGGATAGAGATTCTGCACGATTGTCGGCGTTCCTTTTCCGTGATGCACCCGTGTGAACTGCGCGATCCGCGCGAATTTGTGGGATCCGGGGCCGTCATTTTGCTCACCGGCATGGCATTTGAAGGACAGCCTGAGGAACTGGCAGAGTACATCCGCAAGGTGTCCGTGGGTGGGGTAACGGGGGTGGGTTTCGGCGTTGGGCTGGCCTTTGCCGAGGTTCCGCCCGGAATGCTGGAGGCCGCTCGGGAATGCAATATTTCGCTCTTCACGGTGGCGCGGCGCGTCCCTTTCGTTTCGGTGCTCGCGCGTTTGCACGACGAATTGCAGCGCCAGCGCGAGGAAGGGTTGGAGCGTTTCATCGCCCAGCAGGGTGCGCTCAACGACGCCGCCGTGGCCGGCCTCGATGCCCTCGTGGACAAGACCAGTCGCCTCCTAGGCGCGCATTCCTGTCTCGTCGATAAAGACGGGCGCGTCTTTGCGCAGTCGAGCTACCCGGGACTGCCCCCGGTGGATTGGGCGCCGGTGATCGCCGATACGCGCGCCCAGAACTTCTACGCCGCGCGCCGCGTGGGCGGGTGGAATGTCTTGGCCCAGCGCTTGGCCGACCACGGTGCGCGCTCCTTCGGGCTCTTGGCAGTGGCGCGTGATGGTTTCGGCGTGAACGAGCGCGCGCTACTCAAGCAGGCCGCGGGCCTAGCGGAGCTTAGCGTGAAGCGCCCACAAGAGCTGCGGCGCACACAGAATGAGCTCAACTCCATGGCTTTGGCCATTCAGCTGGGGTTGGACGAACCCGAAGATCCCATGCGGCGCATCTTCCACCTCGTGGGTGATGCGCAGGGGAGGGTGCGCCCGGTCTTGGTGAAATCCGAGGGGGAGCGGGCTCACCAGCGCTTCATCCAGGCCCTGGACGCCCGACTCCAAGACCACGGGCGTTTGCTCTTCGAGTACGCGCTGGATAAGTCCTCCAGCCTCCTGCTCTTTAGGGGAAGCCGAACGATGAAAAATCTGCAGGATTTGCTGCGCGATATTCGCGGGAGCAAGCGCATCGTCGTGGGCCAACCCATGCCGTGGGCCGAGCTGGGGGTGGGGATTGTCCACGAGCTGGAGTCTTTCGCTTTCGGGCTGCAGCCGGGGATGCTCGCGGGGCCGGAATCGCGCACCTTGAGCTGGACTAGGGACCCTCGGGTTAAAGGAGCGGCGCACAACCGCGCGAAGGAGACCTGGGGCAAGGTGCGTTCCTTTGACGCCGAGCACGGCACCGACTTGGCGGAAACACTGGAGGTTTACTTGCGCGCCGGCGGGCATGTAAGCCGCACCGCTGAGGAGCTGCATTCGCACCGCCACACCGTGCGCAAGCGCATCGCGGACTTGGAGGAATTATTGGAGGTGGACCTTAAGGATCCCCTCGTGGCGGCGGAACTTCTCATCCTGGGCGTGAGCGTTCCGGACTGAGATCTTAAGAATCAAGGCTGAGCAAGAGCAGCTCCGCGCGGGTGACGGGGTTGCCCAGGTCCACGCCGCAGAGTTGCTCGATCTTGTCCAAGCGGGCGCGCACGGTGTGGCGGTGAACGCCGAGCTCCGCGGCGGCGGTGGCCAAGTTGGCGTTGCCCACGAGGAAGGAACGCAGCGTGGCGCACAGCTCTGTGTTGTGCTGCGCATCGTGCTCGGTAAGAAGGCTGACCGTCGCCGCGCGCCGGGCAGCGAGGGCCTCGGGTACGCCGGGTTCTGCCAGCCAGGTAGGGGCAGCCGAATCGAAAACGGCCGCCGTGCCGAGGGGCAGGCTGCGCGCGTGGCTCTGGAGAGAGGACAAGAGCGCCGGTGTCAACGCCTGCCATTGGATGCGCTGCAGGATGGACGTTCGGAGGTAGCGGGTGTGTTTCCCGCACAAGTTCGTGTGCGCGGTGCCCGGGGGAAGCGCGATAAGCGCCGAATCGTGTTCCGGGCGGATGAGGCTGAGAGGCTCGGCTTTTCCAATCTCGCTTAATGCCCGCGCGAGGCGGGAGGGGGATGGTGCCGTGAGAAACAGAACATCCACGAGGTCGTGGCTATCGACCGTATGGAAGGCCGCCTGTAAGGCGGGGGAGTCAACCCCGGCCAGTTGGGCGTCAAGCGCCAACGCCCCGAGGATCGTGTGTGCAGTGGTGTCGGGATGATCTAAGAGCAGGCTGGCCAGGCCCGCGAGGTGCCGGATGAGCGCGCGGGAGTAGGAATCGAACTTCTCCGCGCGCGTTACCGCGATGGCCCAGCGTCGTCCCGCCGAGCCGAAGATGCTGGTGATGGTTGCGCCTGTGCTTGTCGACGTCCCCGTTCCCCGCCCCGTCTGCTCCGCGGCCTCCACCGCGGCGTCGGCCGCACTGAGCTGGCCGCGATCGCTGCGGCTGACCACCGCTCCGGAGGAACTGGCCACCGCTACCGCGGCACCGAGTTCTTTGCCGGCTTGCATGACGAGCGCCCCGATGCTCGTGGCCGCGGCCTGGTTGAGGCGCTCCTGCTGGCGGTGGAGTGCAAAGTGCGCGTTGTTGTCCAAGCGGGCCTGTTCTTGAGCCACGGCCGTGGTGATGGAGACGAATCGGGTGGCGCGCGGGACCTCAAAGAGGGTGAGATTGTGCTGGGAGCAGGCATGGATGAGCGCGGTGGGGACCTCGCTAAAGGCCAGTCCGGTGCCGAAGCCGATGCCCTGCACGCCGGCCGCGGCCAGGGCCGCACCATAGCGTTCGAAGCCCTCCGGTTCTTCCTGGAAGGCAAGCCCCAACGTGAGCATGAGCGCGCCGGGGGAGGTGAACTCGCTGGGGTCCGCGAGCTCGGAGGCGTGGATGGTGTTGAATGTGGCGCTACCGGTGACGATGCTTCGCAGGTTCAATGAGCGCTGGTTGAGCAGCCAGCGGAAGGAAATCTCACGCATGGTGGACAGGGTACACAGCTAAGGGGAGGAAATTTATACATCTCGTCCATAGTGTGCGGAGGGTGGTGGAGACCACACTAAGGGGCACACTATTCATCCGAGCACAAAAGGAAGATCATGCAGGAACTTCAGTACCACATTGAGCAGTCTCGCCACCTGGGCCAGCAGGTCCCGGGCCCGAAGAGCGCCGCCCTGGATGAGCGCCGCAAGAACGCCCTCCCCGCGGGCATGGCGCCGTCGCTTCCGGGTTACGTAGTGGATGCCGATGGCGGCATTCTTGCCGACGCCGACGGCAACCGCTTCATCGACCTTGCCTCCGGCATCGCCGTGACCTCCGCTGGCGCTTCGAACCCGGCCGTCGTGGCCGCGGTCCAGGAGGCCGTCGCGCACTTCACCCACACCTCCTTCACCGTTTCTCCTTATGAGTCCTACGTGGCCGTGGCAGAAAAGCTCAACGAGGTCACCCCGGGTGACCACCCGAAGAAGACTGCGCTGTTCAACTCCGGCGCGGAGGCCGTCGAGAACGCAGTAAAGATTGCCCGCAACTACACCGGCAAGCGTGGTGTGGTGGTCATGGACCGCGCCTTCCACGGCCGCACCAACCTGACCATGGCGATGACCGCCAAGCAATCGCCCTACAAGAACGGCTTCGGTCCCTTCGCCCCGGAGATCTACCGCGCACCGATGTCCTACCCGCTGCGCGATGGCCTGAGCGGTGCCGAGGCCGCCAAGAAGACCATCACCATGATCGAGCAGGAAGTCGGCGCGACCAACCTGGCCTGCGTCGTTGCCGAGCCGATTCAGGGTGAGGGCGGATTCGTCGTTCCGGCCGAGGGCTACCTCGCAGCAATCCAGAAGTGGTGCAACGACAATGACGTCGTCTTCATCATCGACGAGATCCAGGCGGGCATGATGCGCACCGGTACCTGGTTCGCTTCCGACCACGAGGGCATCGTGCCGGACATGGTGACCATTGCGAAGGGCATTGCCTCCGGCATGCCGCTGTCCGCAGTGACCGGCCGTGCGGAAATCATGGATACCCCGCAGCCTGGTGGCCTGGGCGGTACCTACACCGGTAACCCGGTGGCGTGCGCGGCTGCGCTGGCAACCTTCAAGGAGTTTGAGGAGAAGGACTTCGGTGCGCGTGCTCAGAACCTGGAGAAGGTCGCCCGCGAGGAGCTGGAGCCCATCCTGGGCGATGAGCGCGTGGCCGAGTTCCGCGGCCGCGGCGCCATGCTTGCCCTCGAGTTTGTTACCGCTGAGGGCGAGCCGGACTCCGAGCTGGTGCACAAGATTGCTGACGGTGCCAAGGCCGAGGGCGTCCTGCTGCTGACGTGCGGCCTGGACCACAATGTCATTCGCTTCCTGCCTTCCCTGGCCATCCCGGAGGACCTGTGGCGTGAGGCGCTGCAGGTCGTCGTCAAGCAGTTCAACGAATTCAAGTAAGGCGAATGCAGTTCTCACCCGGCGATGGCCGGGTGAGTTCACGTTTTAATAGCCATTTAATAGTCATCGGAGAAGTCTTTGTCCAACAACATTTCTGTGCCTCAGAAGGATGAATCCACGAAGGAATTCAAGCCCGCCCTGTCCTTCGTGCAGGGCATCGCCCTCATCTTCGGCACCAACATCGGCGCTGGAGTTCTCTCCATTCCTTATGCCGCTCGCAACGGTGGATTCCTCGCGCTCGTCATCGCCCTGCTCGTGGCTGGCACGCTCACGACCATTTCCATGTTGTACGTGGCGGAGTCCGCCATGCGCACCAAGGCCACACTGCAAGTCTCGGGACTGGCCGAACACTACCTGGGGCAGTGGGGGCGGTGGCTGGTCTTCGTCGCCATCATCGTCAACGGTATCGGTGCGCTCATTGCCTATGCTGCCGGCTCCGGTGACTTGATCAACAACATTTTCGGCCTGCCGCCGCTTCTGGGCACGTTGATCTTCTTTGGGTTTGGCTCGTGGGTGATGTACCGCGGTCTGCACACCACGGGTGCCACTGAGGGCGCCGTTACCGCCGGTATGGCCATCATCATCGCTGTCCTCTGCGGATGGACCATCCTGGGACCAGGTATCAAGGTGGAAAACCTATTGGTTCTTCACCCCTTCTTCATCGTCCCGATTCTGAACCTGGCGGTGTTCTCCTTCCTGGCGCAGTATGTGGTTCCGGAGCTGGTCCAGGGGATGGATCCGTCGAAGCCGCAGGAGACCGCGCGCGCGATCGTCGTCGGCATGGTCATCACGGGCTTTACCCTGGCGCTGGTTCCATTTGCAGCCCTCGGCCTTCTCGGTATGGAAGTCACCGAAGTGGTGACCATTGCCTGGGGTGAGGCACTGGGCCCGGTTGCCTACTACTTGGCCAACATTTTTGCCCTGGCGGCCATGCTGACGTCATTCCTGGCGATTGGCTTCACCACCATGCGCAACGTCCTCGACATCTTCCACTGGGAAGGTGTGAAGGGGCAGCGCATCGTCGCGGTGGCGCTGACGGTGGTACCGCCACTGGTGATCTCGATTGCAGGCCTCGGCGGCTTCGTTGCGGCGCTGTCCTATGCGGGCGGCTTTGCGGGTGCCATCATGTCCGTCATCCCGGTGATGCTGCTGCACGCCTCCCGCAAGAAGGGCGACCGCGATCCCGGCTGGACCGTGGGTGGTCTTGCGCACCCGGTTATTCAGGCAACCATCATCGTGGTGTATTTCTTGGCTTTCATTTATTCGATCATTTCGATCGTCGGGCTGGTGCCGGCGGGTTGGGCTTAACCTCAGCAAAGTGAACTAAAAGGGTGTTGGATTATCCGTCGATAATCCAACACCCTTTTGGTGATCTATTTCGGGCTACTTCTCCACGTAGTAGAGCTGCTTATTAACGAACTCATCCATGCCAAGTGGGCCGAGCTCGCGGCCAAAGCCGGAGCGCTTTACGCCACCGAATGGCATTTCTTCGCCTTCGCCTGCGGGAGTGTTGACATTGGCCATGCCGCACTCGAGACGGCGGGAGACAGCGGCGGCACGCTCGGTGTCCTGGGAGAACACGGTGCCGCCGAGGCCGTACTGGGTGTTATTAGCCAAATCGAGGGCTTCTTCGTCGCTGCTTACCTTGTAAACGGTCGCGACTGGGCCGAAGAACTCCTCGTAGTAAATATCGGAGCCAACCGGGATATCGGTGATGACAGCAGGGGAGACGTAAGCACCTTCCTCAGAGAGCTCGCCGCCTGCACGCAAGTTAGCACCGGCAGCAACGGCACGGTCCAGCTGGTCACGCAGCTTTTCGGCTGCCTCACGGGAGGACAGCGCAGAGTATGCGCCTTCAGTCTGGTTGTCCGGAGTGGACTTTACTGCAGCGTTGGCGAGGCGCTCGAGCTCAGCGACGAACTCGTCGTAGATGTCTTCCATGACAATCATGCGCTTGTTCGAGTTGCAGGCCTGGCCGGTGTTGTACATACGCGTGCCCCATGCCAGCTCCGCAGCTGCCTTGACGTCGTCAGTATCGAGCAGGACATACGGGTCAGAGCCGCCGAGCTCGAGAACAGCCTTCTTGAGGTTTTCGCCGGCTTGCGCGCCGATGATGGAGCCTGCGCGCTCAGAACCGGTAAGAGATACACCTTGGATGCGAGAGTCCGCGATGATGGTGGAAATCTGGTCGTGGGAAGCAAAGACGTTGTTGTACACGCCTTCAGGAACGCCAGCGTCATCCATGATCTTCTGAACGGCGAGGGCCGAGCGCGGACAGATTTCCGCGTCCTTGAGAATGATGGTGTTGCCCAGCATCAGGTTGGGTGCCACGAAGCGGGCGATCTGGTAGTAGGGGAAATTCCACGGCATGATGCCGAGCAGTGGGCCGATAGGCAGGCGGCGGATGACTGCCGTGCCGTTGGAGGCAGTTGGGATCTCTTGGTCCTTGGTGAAGTCTGCGCCGTTATCGGCGTAGTACTTGATAATGGCGGAAGAGAACTCAGCTTCCTCGATGCCCTCGGAGTGGAACTTGCCCATCTCCTCGCCGGCGATCTGGGCTAGTTCTTCCTTGCGCTCCTCGAAGAGCTCGCTGACGCGGGTCATGATTTCTGCGCGCTCAGAGATGGGGCGTGCAGACCACTCTTTATAAGCCGCGGCGGACTTTGCCAGTGCTGCTTCGACTTCAGCGTCGGTAGCGGTATCGAAGGTTTCGACTACCTCATTGGTTACGGGGTTCTGTACGCGATAGGTGTTGGACATTGATTACTCCTTTTCTCGTGTGTAGTTAGACCAGCGGTTGCTGGTCGTCGTCGCGCGAGGAAATTCGCGTGAGGGTTTCGCCCTTGAAGAATCCTGGATGGGCAAAGCGAGTGAACAGCATGATGAATACGCCGAGTCCTAAGACAGCGACGCTCAATATGAAGACCATGCCGATACCACCGATTTCAGACCCGGATCCGTAGGACGGATCCATGGAATCGAATGCAGTGATGAAGAACATCATGAGCAAGAATCCGCCGCCCACAGTGGGGAAGAGGAACTTGAACACGATGTTATGCATCGAGCTAAACAGTTCGGTTCGGAAGTACCAGATGCAGGCCACGGCCGTAATTCCATAGTAGAAACAGACCATGAGGCCCATCGTAGCGATGGTGTCCCATAGCGCGTTTTCCGAAATAAGGCGGGTTACCGCGTAGAACACGGCTGCTGCTGCAGCGGAAACAATGGTGGCCGTCGACGGTGTACGGAAGCGGGGGCTGATCTTTGCGAACACCGGCGGCAAAGCGCGGTAGTAGCCCATAGCCAGCAAGGTGCGGGCGGGGCCCACCATCGTGGACTGCAGGGAGGCGAAGGAAGAGGACAGAACCGCGATATAAATCAGGATCGAGGCCTTGCCCAAGACAGGCTCTGAAAGCGCCGCGAAAATCGATTCCTGGTTTTCTGGATTACCAGCGCCCAGGCCTGTGGCACCTGTGCCGGCCCAAGTGATGACTGCCAGCGCGGTGAGGATATACAGCGCGATGATGATGAGCACCGTGATCGTAGCTGCACGACCCGGCGTCTTTTCGGGGTTCTTCGTTTCCTCGTTCATCGTGAGGGTTACGTCCCATCCCCAGAACATGAAGATGGACAGTGAGATGCCCGCAGCAATGAGGGAAAAGCTACCGATGCCAACCGGGTTGAACCATTCGAGCGAAATCGGTGTGAAGTCGAATCCGCCGTTGTTATAGGCGTTGTGGATTGCGACGACGTCGAAAAGCACAATGGCAGCAATCTGAATCGCTACGAGTACATACTGCAGCTTTTGTGTTGAGTCGAGGCCGCGGTAAGAGATGTAGCCCGCGATAGCGATAAAGACGAAGGTAGTCGGGATATTAACCCACAGGTTCCGGGTTAGATCCCTAATAGCCGGGTTGTTGAAGAGCTGGCCAAGAAGTAGATAGAAGAAATCGACGGCCACCGCCGCCAGGTTTGATAGCACCAGAATCGTGGCGGTGATAAGCCCCCATCCTCCCATCCAGCCGGCCCACGGGCCGAAGGCTTTTGTAGCCCACGTGAAGGAAGTACCTGAATCAGGGACTGCGTTGTTGAGCTCGCGGTAGGCAAACGCTACAAGCAGCATGGGGATAAAGCCCAGCAACAGCACTGCCGGGACGTATTGGCCCACAGCTGAAATCGTTGGGCCAATACCGGAGGTCAGCGTATAGGTAGGGGCGATGCAACTGACGCCAATGACTACTGCGCCAAGCAATCCGACGCGGCCCGTAGCTAGGCCTTTGTTCGACGCTGTCTCATTTACCGAGTGGGTGGTTGGCGTCGAAGGGGTCGTGGTGGTCATGTGTTGTCACCACCTTTCGATAAAAGATTGTTTTCTTCGCCGGCCTGCATGTAGCCGGCGGGCACAACAATCATGGGGACTGGGATCAAGCGGAGCATTCGAGACGCTGTTGAGCCTAAGAAGAGGCGTCCAGGAACGGCCATGCGGGAGGAACCGACAACGGCGATTTCCCCGTCTTGCCAGTTCAGCTTTTCCAACGCAGTGCTGACATCCTTGCCAGAGGCCACCTCGGTGGTGGCGTGCCCGGCGTCAAGCATGTGTTGGGCGGAGTCAGCCAGTTTTCGGTTGGCATAAGCATTGAGCGCACTGGGCACGTCGGTTCCGAGCCCATGCATGTCAGACTCACCGCTTAGGACGAGCGAAACGAGCCGCAAGGGAATCTCACGGCGACGCGCACGATCAAGGCCGATCGCAATGACGTCGGAGGTGCCACGGCGAGGACCGAAGAAGGTTGTGACTCGAGTGATAGGGCCTGGGTAGGAGTATCCGCGTGGTGCAAGCGCGACAGGAACAGGGGCAGAGTGCAAGAGCGCATTGACCGCAGAACCCATCTGGAAACGTCCGAAGAGGCCGCCCTTCCGGGCACCAACGACGAGCAAGTCAGCACCAAGGGTCTCCGCAGTTTCGCAGAGCGCGGCAGCTTCGGAATCTCCCGTCACGATGCGTGCGGTTGCAGTGATTTCTTCAGGAACCTCCGCGAGAGCCTCCTCCAGCCATCCAGCGATTTGTTCCTCCACAATGGAGTCATAGCCACGGTCGTGCGGGTAAACGCCCGAGAAGGAGCTATGCGCGGGGGCTACCATAACGAGTTCGAGGTGCACGTTGCGCTCTTTTGCGAGAGCAATTCCTAAGCGCAACGCGTCTTTGCCGAAATCGGTAGCGACGTAGCCCACGAGGATGCAACCACTAGTGCTGCGGCGAGGGAAACTTGCGGGAGCCATGTTTAAGCCTTCGCTGCTTGCTCTGCGATGGCTAATGCTGCAATCTCGCCCTGGCGTACTGCGCCGTCGACGTGCTGGTAACCTTCCGCAGCGATGTCGGAGCATGCGTAGTAGATGGGGCCGGTCGGCTGATTCTGGAGGTGCCCCCAGCGCGAGAGTCCACCGAGATCATAGGAGGTAGCGTAGGCGCCACGCGTCCACTCTTCGGCTGCCATGTCGGACAAGTAGAAAGCGATGGGCTCTTTGGTCTTTGGGCCAAGGTAATCTGCCATGGCGTCGAGAATGCGTTCTTTGCGCTCTTCAGTCGGCAGGTGCCACATCTCCTCTGCATAAACGTCGGAGACAAAGCCCACGAGGGTGCCGTAGGTGTCTTCCTTATCTGCGGTAGATTCGGCAAAATTCTTGCCGTAATTGGTGTTGTCGTAAACCTCCTGAACGAGGCGGCCGCCACCAAAGCCGGTGCCGGAGAGTCCTTCTTCGCGCCAGAACGGGGTGTCGTAGATGGCATGGACCTTGATAACCAGTCCCATGGAGATGTGCTGGTGCGCAATCTGCTGGTCGCGCGGCATCGGCGGGACGAAGGAGATGCGGTTGTACAGGTTTGGCGGAACAGCAAGGACAGCGAAACGGGCCTTGACAGTGACCTTCTCCGAAATGGCGGTAACGTTTCCAGCCTCGCCATTACCCGCGACACCGTTGCGAACATCTGCCTTGATGTTGTTGAGTTCGTCCGCGGTAGATGCATCCGGCTCCGCCCAGTGAAGCTCGCGCACAGGAGTGCCGAGGTGGACATCGTCGCCCAAGCCCTTGGCAAGAGTTAAGGAAACGGACTGCATACCGCCGACGACGCGCTTATCCAGGATGAAGTCCTCGTCCACAAGGTTGCTGAAGGAGCCTGCGGAGCAAGCCATGAGCACTGCTTGAAGAGTGGAGAACGTGTAAGAGGGCTTGGTCAGCATGCCGGACGCCACATAAATCGAAACGTTGTCGATGGCTTCAGTGTCGTCGGAAAGCTCCTCAAGCCAAGAGCGGAAAGAGATGGAGTCTAGCTCTTTGGCGCGCGGGTGGGACCAAGGGTTTGCCGGGTCCATTTCCGCTGCGAGTTCATCCATGATCTTGATGAGGCGGTCCATCTCAGCAATGGTCTTCTCATCGGCTGGGAATACGGTGCCTTCGTACTCGTGGCGGGTGCCATCAGGGGAGACGTAGATCGACTTGCCCTCGCGGTAGCGGGAGAAAGTTTCGAGGCCGAGTTCATCAACGAGCTCGATGAGGCGGGGCTGGTCGGGGGAGATCCACTGGCCTCCGAGCTCTACGAAGTGCTCAACTCCCTGTGCATCCTTGACCTTGCCGTTCCAAGTACGGCCACCGACGCGCTCGCGAGCTTCCAGGACGGCTACGCTCAGGCCCTTCTTCTTTAGGGTATGTGCGGCCATGAGGCCAGCGGGGCCGGCGCCGATAACGACGACATCGCGCTCGATAACGGGATTGTCTGGATTGACGAGTGAAGTCATGAAGGTGTCTCCGTTCCTATGGGACGATGAAGGGGCAGGTGTGGCAAAATGAACATCATTCATTTTGTGTCTCGTATCACTGTACAGAAGGAACGTAACGTGAGACAAGGTTTTGAAGCTGGGAATTCACATCGGTCTAAAGGTCGTCCCCATAAAGCGCTGGTTACGCGCGAAAAAATCGCTAAGGCTGCGCTCACCATTGTGGGGGAAGAAGGATATGAAAAACTCACAATGGCGCGCATTGCCCGCCGTCTAAACGTGGGAACCAGCGCGTTGTACAACCACCTTTCGGGGAAAGATGACTTGCTCGCGCTGATCGAAGATGCCGTCATGGAGCAAGTGGAATGCAGTTCCTTGTATGCCGTATTGGAGGCCACCCCGACACTCTCACCCCGCGATGCACTCATACGTTGGGCAACGTCCTACCGCGATGTCTGCGCACGGCATGTTCCGCTCGTGCGGATTATTGCGTTGACACCTATTTCTGGAGCACCTCGTACGGTTGAAATGTACGAGGTACTAGCCCGAGTTTTGAAGCTGACTGGTCTTCCGCGCTCGGCCATCATGCCGCGCATCGTGGCATTGGAATCCTTCATTTATGGCAGTGCTTACGATGTCCACGCCCCCGAAGACATCTTTGACCTTCCGGTGGATAGTGAGGCGCGCGCACCGGCACTGGCCGATGCGCGCGGTGCTTTCTCACCGGACGCCTCCATGGCAGAGAGCCAGGCTCAGAGGAATCCCTATGCCGACGAGCCGTTCCGCTTAGGCCTTGAAGCCCTCCTGTCAGATCTCCCCGACGAGAAGAATGGCTAGCCCCTCCAAGGCTCAATGCCCGCGCGCCGCCAGGCCTCCAAGAACTGCGTAGTCTCGGCCTCATCAGTGATGGACACGCGCACGCCTTCGTCGAGGTAGCGGCGGATGACCACGCCTTCATCGAGCATCTTCGTTTCCACCTCCGCGGCATCCGCGCGCGGCAGCCAGACGAAGTTGCCGTAGGACTTCTCAGCCCCCAGCTCCGCGCAGACGCGGTCGCGCTGTGCTTTGGTGATCTCGACGGCGTCGGCAAGCTCGTCGTGGCGCTTGAGCACCTCCACGGCGGCGGTTTCCGCCATGGCGGTCACCGTCAGTGGCAGGGAGAGCAGACGCAGCGCGTTGATGATCTCTTCGCCCGCCACCGCGTAGCCCACGCGCATGCCGGCCAAACCCCACGCCTTGGAGAAGGTGCGCACGCCGAGCAGGTTGGGGTAGCGCTGGTATTCCTCCACCGAATCCGGGGTATCGGGGGCGTCGTTGTACTCCCAATAAGCCTCATCCAGCAGCACGACCACGTCCTTGGGCACCCTGTCCATGAAGGCGCGGAATTCACCGCGGGTAATCACGGTGCCCGTCGGGTTATTGGGGTTGCACAAGATGATGAGCTTGGTCTTCTCCGTTAGCGCCTCGAGTACTGCTTCCAGATCGACGCGGTAATCCTCCGTGAGTGGGACCAGAACCGGTTCCGCGCCGGCCATGCGCACGTACAGGGGATAGGCCTCAAAGCTGCGCCAGGGCACGATGACCTCATCGCCTGTATGGCAGGACGCCAAGATGGTGGCCTGCAGGATGGGCGTGGAGCCCGCGGAGACGAAGATATTATCCGCCGGCACGCCCAAGTAGTTGCACAGTGCATTGGTGAGCTCCAGGCTGCCGGGCTGTTGGTAGCGGTTGGTGGTGCGGGCGGCGTCGGCAACCGCGGCGATGATGTCCTCAGCTGGCGGGAAGGGGACCTCATTGGATGAGAGCTTGAGCGCGTTGGGGAAGTCCTTGCCCACCTTGTACTCGGGGAAGCTCGAGAGATCATTGCGTAGCATAATCACGTCCTTTCTAAATCATGTCCCAGATGGTCACGGCCATAATCAGCAGGCCCATGCCGAAGACGAAGTAGTTCCACGGGTCATTGCGGAAGTGCTTGTACACGTCCAACTTCTTGAACATGTACACCGGAACCAGGTAAACGATGAACGCCACGAAGACACCGGAGACCACGGAAATCATGGAAATAATGGAGGGGTTGAAGATCGCCACGAGCGTGGTGCACACGAAGGCGATGACATAAATGATGTTGAGCAGCGTGCGGTGCGAGACCTTCTCCGCCAGCTTCGGAGCGGCGTTCTTCAGCAGGTACTCCGTGCCTTCTTCTGTGCCGAGCATGTGGCCGAAGTAAGAGGAGACGATGGCGCAGATGACCACGATGGGCGCCATGTAGGCCATGAACGGCGTGCCGGTGACGTTGGCGAAGTAGGAGAGCACCGGGATGTTTTGCTCGAGGGCCTCATTCATGCCGTCGGCGCCGAGCGCGAGGACACAGGACCACACGAAGAACATGGTGAAGACCACGAGCAGGATGGAGGTGTAGAACTCCGTGCGGGAGACGCGCTTCTCGGTCTTCTCGCCGTACTGCGGCTGCATATCGAGGGCGAATTGCGACAGCGCTGCCATGTGGGAGAAGGAGAAGACCAGCACCGGCAGGATGAGGAAAATTCCCTTGAAAATGCCGCCGTAGCCATCCGAGCCGTCATCAAAGTGAAGGAAGCTTTGCAGGTCCCAGCGCGGGATGAGGTAAATGGAGGTGACGGCCAGCGCAATAATCAGCGGGTACACCAGCACCTGGGCCAGCCAAATCATGGGCTTGCGGCCGATGGCGAAGGCACCGGTCATGACGCCGACGCAGAGCATGGCCAGTAGCCACCGGTCGAGCGAAGGCCCGCCCAGCTGGTTGACGATGAAGCTATCCACCGCGTTAGTGATGGAGACACCGTAAATCAGGACCGTGGAAAAGACCGTGATCCAATACAGCACCGCGAAGACGATTCCTTGGCCCTTGCCCAGGTACTGCGAGACCAGCTCGAGGATGTCCTTGCCGTGGTCCTCTTTGGGGGCGCCCGCGACGATGCGCGCGTAGGTGCGGTGGGAGAAAAACACCAGCGGGAAGATGAAGACCGTGGCGAAGACCAGCGGCCAGAACCCGAAACCACCGGCGTTGAGCGGCAGGAAGAGGATGCCGGCACCCACGGCGGTACCGAAGAGCGTAATGATCCACGATGCGGTGGATGCGGCGGGGCGCTGCTTGGCGACGACCCCATCGCCCACAATGTGCTCGCCCTCCTTCAGCTCAGTAGTGGGTGGCGTGGTTGTTGGGGGAGTGTTGGTAGAGCTCATGATGAGCCTCCTTTAGTTGGTGGGCGGAATAGGCAGGGAATGCTCTTGATCGGTGATGACGTTGATCAGTGCCGGTACCCCGTCGTTGGCGATGGCGGCTAGAGCGCGCGCGACTGCCTCTGGTGCTTGTGCGTCATCGGTGACGAGCTCGCCGTGGGCGCCGAAGCCGCGGGCAACCGCCGCGAAATCCGGGTTCACCAGCTGCGTGCCGGAAACGCGATCGGGGAAGTGCTTCTTCTGGTGATCGCGGATGGTTCCGAACTCGCCATTGGACATCACGATGATGAGGAAAGGCGCGCCGTATTGCAGCGCGGTGGCCAGCTCCTGGCCGTTCATGAGGTATTCGCCATCGCCAGCAATGGTGACCACGGTGCGCTCCGGGAACTGCAGCTTGGTGGAAACTGCGGCCGGGATGGAGTAGCCCATCGAGCCGTTGCGCACGCTGAACTGGGAGGGGTAGACCGTCGAGCGCAAGAACTGTTGGGCCCAGATGCAGTGGTTGCCGGCGCCAAAGGTGTAGATCGAGTCCTTGGGCAACTGCTCGTGGAGCGCTGCGAGGATGGCCTCCATGTGGGCGGTGCCCTCTTTGCCTGGACGGTAGTCTGCGGGCTCGGGGAGGGTGGCGAAGTTGAGGTGGTTCGCGTGCGCGGAATCAAACCACTCGCCGCGCTGCTCCGTGCCCTCGACGGTTAGACGGTCCAGCGTGTTGGCGAAGGCCACAGGGCTTGCCACGATGTGGCTCTCGAGGGGTACCGAGTGCCCGCGCAGGCTGGTGTCGGGATTGATGGCGATGTTGCGCGCCTGCGGTGACTGGCGCAGGGTATAGCCGTCGGTAGGAACATCACCGAGAACGGCACCAACTTCAATGACGAGGGAGGCGGCTTCCAAAAGTTGCGCCGCGCGGGGGTCGCGGCCGTAGCCGAGCCAGCCGGCGTTGGCGGGGGAGTCGAAAGGCACGCGGTCGGCGGCGCGGAAGTCTTGAATGATCGGGATACGGTGCTCTTCGGCGAAGCGAGTGATCTTCTCCGCGGTCTCTGGGGTCCAGCGCGGACCGCCGGCGAAAATAAGTGGTCGCTCTGCGTGGCTCAGTTCGCGGGAGAGGAGGCCCAGGTGATCGTCGGAAAGCGCGCCTTCCGCAACCGGGATGGGCGGGTGGATGGTGCCGGTGAACTCCTTGTGGAGAACATCTTCCGGCAGGCCCACGATGACGGGGCCGGGGCGGCCCTGCTGGGCCTGGAAGAAGGCTTCGGCCACGACGCGAGAGGCGCGCTCCGGATCGTCGAGGACGAAGACCTGCTTGGCCTGGGTGCCGAACCACGCCTTGGGATCGAATTCCTGGAAGGATTCGCGGTCGCGGTCCGAAGTGGGGATGAGGCCGACGAAGAGGACGAGCGGGGTAGCGTCCTGCCAAGCGGTGTGGATGCCGACGTAGGCGTTGGCCGCGCCGGGCCCGCGGGTGACCATGGCGACGCCGGGCTGGCCGGTGGCTTTGCCCTGGGCTTCGGCCATGTAGGTGGCGCCGCCTTCGTGGCGGCAGACGATGGCTTCGACGGGGGAATCGTAGAGTCCGTCCAACACGGGAAGGAAGCTTTCGCCGGGTACGAGGAATGCGCGGGGCACATTGTGCGCGGCAAGGGATGCGGCAATGGCGGCGCCGACATGTGACATGGAGAACCTCCCTGACTTCGTTGTGGTAGTGGTCTCATTATTCTTTGGTGATGTCATGTTGTCTAATGTTGCTAAAGCTCTAAAGCCATGCATATAGGGCATGGGGGCTGGTAAAAGTAGGGGAATGGACATGGTGAAGGCCAAATATTTCCTCGCGGTGGCTGAGGCCGGGACGGTGACCGCTGCCGCCTCACGCCTCGGAATTACCCAACCGGCGTTGAGCCGCCAACTGCGGCGTTTTGAAAAAGAGCTGGACCTTGAGCTCTTTGTGCGGGCCGGTTCCTCGCTCGTGCTAAGCGATGCCGCGCACGCCCTCATTCCCACCTGCCGCCGCCTCCTCGCTGCATCCGCGCGCGCCGGGCAGGCGGTGGAGGCACTTCGGGCTGGCAGAATTCCGGCGCTGCGCGTGGCGGCCACGCCGACGACGATGTCGACGCTTCTCGCCCCGTTTATAGAGGCCGCCGGCTCGTCGATTCCTCTGCTTACGACGACTCCGGTCTCGCACTACGACGTCTTCGAGGCGCTGGAAGGAACCGCCGACATGGTGATTGCTACCATCCCGCCGGGCAATGACGTGGCTTCCTTGCCGCTGGGCACGATTCCGGTGCGCGCCTGGGCGCCGCCGACGCACCCGCTGGCGCTGGAATGCGCGGGTTCGACAAGCGTGGAGGTCGAGCGCTTGCTGCAGGAAAATGTGGCGTTGCCCTCGCGGCGCAGCGTGTCCCGCGGGGTGGTGGATTCCTTCGTGGGCACGGCCGGCTATGCCCTGGGCTCGCACGTGGAGTGCGATGATACGGCGACGTTATGCGCCTTGGCGCGTGCCGGGCGAGCCGTAGCTTTAATGACGGAGCTGCAGCCGGCGCGGCTGGTGGGCTTTGATGTCGTTGATGGCGAGCGCGCTCTAGGCGGTGTGCCGCTGGTGGCGGCATGGTCCCCGGGCCACTTCGCGGGGCAGGAGATAGCGCAGATTGCTCGGCGGTTCCGCAGTTTTATTGAGGGGTCGCTTCGCTAGGGTCTGCTTAGTTTGCAGTGGGCATAACTGTCGTTGTTGCCAAAGATCAGGCCAGATCTTGAATCAGAGGCTATAACTTTGGCAGAACGGGCAGTTGCTCGGCATGTGGCGGGGCGCCATGTTAGCGTGGAGGCCAAACTTTCCGGGGGGGAATGACATGAACCATGGCGTTGTGCGCGGCCTATCTAAAGGCGCGCTTGCAACTCGCGTGAGCCGTGGGGAGATTGCGAGAATCGCCAAGGGAATCTACGTCTGGGGCAGGCCCGAGCCTTTAGAGCTTTGAAGCTGTTGCAGGAGCACCGTCCATACCTTAAGGCGACAGGTACAACGGCTGCCCAGGTACTCCTTGGCGAGCCTGTCACTTTTCCGCTGAGGCTCGCTAGTGCAGAGAGGATGCCGACATCGACCTTTTATGTGCACTCGCGGGTGAGCGTCACTAGTTTTGTCACTTTGTCGGGGATCCGGATTCTTAATCCTCTTGTCGCTATGAAGTCCGTTAGTCCTGATCTGGGGATTCGCGTCTTCGAATCTATCTATTCTTCGAAGTCGGGGCGTGCTCGCTTGGACAGCCACCGCGAAGCACTCAATGTCATCCCTGTTGCAAGCCAACGGATGCTGGAGCAAGCCGCCCTGTTCACGGATTCCGGTGCGGAGGTCAAGGTGGCGAAGGGACTGAAGAGGCGTGGGCTCAAAGTTGAGTGCAACGTTGTTATCGGCCACTACACCTGGGACATCGTGCTCCCAGAGCTCAAGGTTGCGGTAGAAATCAACGGGATGAAATTCCATTCCCAGCGAGAGGCATGGCTACGAGACCATTGGAAGAACAACGAGGGTGCGCTGATTGGGTGGCTCACGTTGCGCTACACAGGTCATTGCGTGGCACATCATCTGGACTATGTCATCGACCAGATAGCCAATGCCAGGAATCCGGACTTCGAGAAGCGCTACTTCAAATTCATCGGCTTCTGGCATGAGGGAGTGTTGCCGCCCAAGCCAAAGCCCTGGGAATACAGCGAGCACTTAGGGTATCTGCCGCCCGACTTGCCTGAGCCACCCGATTACCCGGAACCGCCAGATTTCCCGGAGCCACCCAACTGCCCTAGTTGACAAAGTTATTGCCAGATCTTGAGTCGGAGGCGAGAACTTTGGCAGAACGGGCAGTGCGGAGCGTGGTCGTGGCAGTAGGCCGCGGACGCTAGGCAGCAACCAGCCCCTCAACAATGAGCGCCACAGCCGCGCTGATGGCCACGATGATGACGATGCGGTTGAGCACCGTGGCGTTGATGAATCGGTTGAGGTATCCGGCAGCGATGAGGCCGACGATGGCTACCGGAAGGTAGGCCGCGGCCGCGGTGAGCTGCAGGCTGGTGATTTGCCCGCTCAAGGCCAAGGTGGCTAGCGAGATGGTGGAGCCGATGATGAACGTGCCCGACAGGGTGCCGCGCACACGGGTGGGGTCGTATCCTTTGAGTACTAACGCCATGGGTGGACCACCGATGGAGGTGGACGTGCCCAGGAGCCCGGAAGCAGCACCCGCGACCGCGATGTTGGTGGTGGTTCGCTTCGGCGACCAGCCAAGACTAGACAAGGTCATGGCAAAGATGACGGCGCAGCCGATGAAAAGGGAGAGCCCGCGGTGGGAGAGGGAGGCAATGGCCCACGCGCCGAGCAGGGAGCCGGGTATTCGCGCGATGGAGGAAATGGCCACGATGTCCCACGACACCGCTGAGCGTGACTTGAGCATTGTCGTGGTTGAAATGACGAAGGCCAGCAGGAGGATAAGCGTGGGAACAAGCTCCGGCTTAATCAGCGCCAAGATTGGGGTGGCGATGGTGCCCAGGCCGAATCCGATGGTTCCCTGGCAGATTGTGCCCACAAGGATGAGTAGGCCGATGAAGACGTAGAGCCAGCTGAACATCGCTCTACTATCTCACGACAAGCTTTAAGCGCGGACAGTGACCTTCTCGTTGGCCGCGATTTCCTCCAAGCGGTCCGCCGAGCACAATCCGGACACGATGACGGCCGAGCCACCCGCAGCCAGTGGCTCTAACACAGCACGTTGGAAGGAGGCGGTGTCGCTCCACCCTGGAGACAACACGCGCTCAGCGCCCAAATCCGTGGGGAAAAGCTTCGGAAGCGGAGTGGTAGAACCATAGAAGTGATCGCCATAAAAGCGCACCGTGGGGCCGAAGTCGATGGTGCCGAGCGGCAACTCGCCGCCGCTTTCGACAACGCCGCGGCCAAAAGGATCTCGCGTGACCAGCACCGTGTCGACCAGTGGGGTAGAAGCCGAGCCGGCGGTGGCCTCGAGGTAGGCCTCCGGGGAGGTGAAAACTACGGCGACATCATCGACGTGCGGCTCTGGGGCAGCCGCACCATCCGTAATGTCAAAGGGGATGCCCGCGGCTAGTGCCCCAAGCGCAATGACGGCAGCCTGCCACGACACCGGAAGGTCGATGAGGATGCGGGCATCGGTGCCGGGCTCAAGGTCGAGCTCTTCCAACAGCATGTTGGCAATCTTGGAGGTCCAGTTCTCCAGCGTTTGCGCCGAGAAGTCCATGCGGGTGCCGTCAGCTTCGTTGTAGACGCTGAGGCGGGGAGCGGAGGCATCGGCGGTCAAGAGATGCTGAAGGAGTTCCATGTCCGCCCATCGTAGGTGGCGGGCGCTCAGCCCGCCACGACGCTGTTAATTCACGCAGCGCGGGCCGTCGCCGCCGGCGTCGATTTCCGGTGCCACCTCCGCGGTACCGAAGTCATCGCCCGGAGTACCCACCTGCTGGGTGTCGCCGCCTTCGCTCGTCTCGGCGGAAGCCTCCTCTTCCTGCGCGGAGTCATCCTTCGGGCCAGAGTAATCATCCGTAGCCACCACGATGAAGGTATCCGGCTCGAGCTCCTCGTTGGCCGTGACCGGCAGGCCGCCGAGCTGCTCAGCCAAGGCCTGGGCGCGCTCATCGTTGGCATCCGCGGCCACAATCTGGGACTCGGTATACAGGCCCGACTGCGCGTTGGCGGTGCGCTCAACGGTGTAGCCCACGTTCTTCAACCACGCACCGATTCCGCCGGCCATGCCGTCGACGGTGCCTGCATTCAGGACGTGGAGGTTGAGGTCCTCGGCCACGGGCTTTTCGCCGTCTTCACCTTCCTGGTCGGCTGGGGCATCCTCAGACTTCTTTTCTTCCTCAGCCTTCTCTTGGGATTTGGCCAGATCATCCATGAAGCGATGTACCTCCGCAGTATCGATGGTCACCACCGATTCGCCATAGTCACCCACGCCGGTAATTGAGGTCACCGGGATCGTCGTAAAGGTCACGTTGCCGCCGGCCAGCCCGGCCAGCTGGGTGACAAATCCCATGATGTCCCAGCCATCATCGATGACAACGGAGCGCTCCACGGCATCGGCAATCTTGTTGAGCTTGCCCGGGGACGTCAGCGTTCCCGAATCCAAAACCTGCGAGGTCAGGGATGCCATGTATGCCTGCTGGCGCACGATGCGGTCAAGGTCGCCGCGCGGCAGGTCATAGCGCTGGCGCACGAAGGACAAGCCCTCGGAGCCCTTGAGGGTCTGGCGCCCCTTCGGGAACTTCGCACCGGACATCGGATCATCCACGTCATTGTTGAGGCAGACATCGACGCCCCCGACGGCGTCGGTAAGCAGCACAAAGCCCAAGAGCCCCACCTCAGCGTAGTGATCAACGCTGACATCCGTAAGCGTGCGCACCATCGAGATGAGCCCAGCACGGCCGGCCTCCGTGCTCTCCTTCTCCATCTCCTTCTCCGTGTAGGGAGGCTTCTTACCTGCTGCCTCAGCTTCAGCGTTCTCCTGCTGGAGCTCCTCCATCTTGGCGGACTTGTGGAGCGCGAAGACAGCATTGATCTTGGTGTTTCCGAACTCGCTGTCGTGGACATAGGTATCGCGCGGGATAGACACGGCAGTCGCGCGCGAGCCGTCGTTCGGAATACGGATCACCATGATGGTGTCCGTGTTTTCCTCACCTTCGTCCACGCCGGCATGCAGATCTGCCAGCTCCTGTTCGGAAAGCGGATTCCCCTTGGCATCGGTGCGGGAGTCCTTGCCCACGAGCAGGATATCGACCGCGCCATCGAGACTGCTGTCCTTGAAACCACCCTGGTTACCCAGTGCCAGGTTCGACGCAGAGGAGATGTCATTTCCCAGCTTGCCCACGGTGAAGTAACCCACGCCGGAGACCACGAGGACAACGGCGGACAAGAAAGCGACGATGGCTTTCACCGGCGTCGATCCTCGTTGGGCGGTGGGCGCGGACTGCGAGGGCGCGGCCTGGATATGGCGGGCGGCGCGCGGGGAGTTCGGGGAAGTCACGGGACTAGTTTAGGTGAGCTCGCTGCAAAAACGTGAAGCAGTGTCGCGGGCGCGTGCGCGCGTTGGCGTTGGGTACGCTCAGATTCATCGTGAAGAATTTACAGAAACCCCTGGCCGTGGTCACCGTGACCTTTTCTCCTGGCCGTTACCTCAGCGACTTCTTGGCATCGCTGCGCTTGGCGACGTCCCGCCCTACCCTCACCATCCTTGCCGACAACGGCTCGACCGACGGGGTGCCGGAAGCCGCCGCGCGGGAACACGTGGACGTGGAATTCCTCGATACCGGCGGCAACATCGGCTACGGCGCGGGGATGAATGCCGGCGCGCGCTTTGTGCGTGCGCGTGGGGTCGATGACGAATTTTTCCTCATCGCCAACCCGGACGTGACCTTTAGCGAAGGCTCCCTGGATGAGCTGATTGCGTGCGCACGCCGTCACCCGGATGCCGCGGCGGTGGGGCCGCGCATCGTGGAGCCGGACGGCAGTAACTATCCTTCGGCGCGCGCAGTGCCCACGTTGCTCACGGGAATTGGCCATGCGCTGTTCGGAACGATCTGGCCCTCCAACCCGTGGTCGCGCGCCTACCGCGATGACGCCGACATGGACAGCGAGCGCCCCGCCGGCTGGCTATCCGGCTCCTGTCTGTTGGTGCGCTGGGAGGCTTTTGCACAGATTGGCGGCTTTGATGAGCGTTACTTCATGTATTTGGAGGATGTGGACTTAGGTGACCGCTTCGTCCGCGCCGGCTGGCGCAATATCTTCTGCCCCACGGCGGTGATTACCCACGCCAAAGGCCATTCGACGCAGGCGCACCGCGGCGCAATGCTGCGCGCGCACCATGATTCGGCCTATCGCTTCCAGGCGGACAGGCACCCGCACTGGTACCAAGCGCCCCTGCGCGTGGCCTTGTGGCTGGGGCTGCGCGTACGTGGGCTGGTATTAAGCGCGTGCCGCGACGGCTCCTGAGCTAGGTGCGCCTATACACTAACGGTGGCTTATCTGAAAAGAGATTAAGGAACGATATGACTGAATCAGCGCCCCAGTGGGGATCGACGGCCGATGCCGTCATTCTGGTGGGAGGTCGCGGCACTCGCCTGCGCCCGCTGACGATTGGCACACCGAAGCCGATGCTGTCCACGGCCAACTACCCATTCCTTCAGCACCTCCTCGCCCGCATCAAGGACGCGGGGATTGAGCACGTGGTGCTCTCCACCTCCTATAAGGCGGAGGTTTTTGAGGAGTACTTCGGGGACGGCTCAGATCTGGGTCTGGAGATCGAGTACGTCGTGGAGGAAACCGCACTGGGTACGGGCGGCGGTATCCGCAATGTCTACGACAAGCTGCGTCAGGATACGGTCATGGTGTTCAACGGTGACGTTTTGTCCGGTATGGACCTCAACGGCATCCTCGATACTCACCACTCGAAGGATGCCGACGTGACGATGCACCTGCTCAACGTCGCCGATCCCCGCGCGTTTGGCTGCGTCCCGACGGATTCCAACGGGCGGGTGACCGCTTTCTTGGAGAAGACCGAGGATCCGCCGACGAACCAGATTAACGCTGGCTGCTACGTGTTTAAGAAGGATGTTATTGCGACCATCCCGGAGGGCCGTGTGGTTTCCGTGGAGCGCGAGACCTTCCCGCAGCTGCTGGAGTCTGGCCGCCTAGTGGTTGGGCATGTGGACAACTCCTATTGGCGCGACATGGGCCGCCCGGATGATTTCGTCCGTGGTTCTTCCGATCTGGTGCGCGGCATTGCGCATTCACCGTTGCTGGTGGGCCGCACGGGCGAGTCCGTGGTGGATGAGTCCGCGGGTATTGCCGGTGGCGTGCTGTTGCTGTCGGGTACGGCTGTGGGTCGCGGGTCTGTCATTGGGGCGGGTTCGCGTTTGGACGGCACGGTGGTCTTTGACGGCGTGACCATTGAGCCGGGTGCCATCATTAACAACTCCATCATTGCCTCGGGCGCGCACATCGGTGCCAACGCGCATATTGATGGTTGCGTTATTGGTGAAGGCGCCACCATTGGCGCGCGTTGCGAACTGCAGGGCGGCATGCGCGTCTTCCCGGGCGTGAGCATTCCGGACGCTGGCGTGCGTTTCAGCTCCGACGCCTAAGCGCTGCGCCGTAAAAGGAGGAAAAGGCACCGAGGAGGAAGGAACCTTCTCGGTGCTTTCCGTATCTTTTGGGCGTGACGCATGGTTTTCATGGTGCGAATGAGATCCATGTGTTTTGCCCAACTGGGTGGCGACACGCCGAAGCAACCTTAGAATTGTTCACAGGGTTGGGGGTGGCCACTACATGTAGTACCCCCGATGATTGCCCCCTAGATGGGCGATCTGTGACGGATGTGAAAGTTGGGGATGCTGTACAGCGTTTTCGCTGGAGCCGCCGAAAAATCTCTCGCGACAGGTTGACGATATTTAGTGATTCGGTGTGAAATGACATCAGTGTAATCAACGGCACGGCGGGCACGGCACCGAAAAATCTTTTCGGTGTAGGGTCGGTGCCATCGAATTAAGAGAGAAACGACCTCGGAGAAAGGAAGCGGCGTGGACAATACAACGAATAACAGCGCTATTCTCCGTGGCGGTGCTGCTGCAGAGATGTCGCTCGATGAACTCTTTGGTGCCGTCGAGCAGGAGTGGCAAGACCAGGCGCTGTGCGCCCAGACGGATCCAGAAGCATTCTTCCCGGAAAAGGGAGGATCTACCCGCGAGGCTAAGCGTATCTGCCAGGCCTGCGCGGTGCGTGATGAATGCCTCGAGTATGCCTTGGAGCATGACGAGCGCTTCGGTATCTGGGGCGGGCTTTCGGACCGTGAGCGTCGCCGCCTCAAGCGTGAGATTGGTTAGAGCTCAAAGCAGCTACTAACCAGCATCAGTGCTCCCCCTCACTGCACAGTCCTATGTCATTTGGCTCGGGTCTCGGCGGTGAGGGGGAGTAGTGGTTTTAGGGCAGGGGCGCTCTGCACCCCTAGCCTTTACCAAGTAAAACGCGGATCGATATCACCGGGATCGACGTTGAGGTAATTGGCCACCAGAGCGGTTAGCACCGTGGACAGTAGCTCTTCACGCTCCTGCGCGGAGTGCACGCGCTCCTCCACGGGCATGCGGAAAATGACGAGTCGGGCGCGCGTGGGTTGGCCTTCGGAATCCACGCCCGCCGGGACGATGCGCCCGAGCGGAACGGGGCCATCCGCGATGATTTCATCCGGCAACACAGTCATATCAACTGAGAGGCGCATGCGGGGCACGGTATCAACGGCGAGATCGAGTCCGGTGAGCTGTTCGGCAAAGGCATTGTGAATGGGGGAGTAGGCCTCGAGCACGGCCATGTCGAAGCGCTCGGCGCTGCTGCGGTAGCGCGGCGTATTCTGCGGCAACAGCGGCCCGCGGGCACCACGGCCATGGCGGTGGCGGGCCGGGCGAATATGCGGGCGAGGCGTGGTCATGCGGCTTAGTCTAAGCCGCATCGAGGTGGGCTCGCGGCGAGACGCGCCGCGCTGAACTATCTAAATCTCAAGTTAGGGTTTAGACTTGGGCCCGTGAATAGCTCTCGCCATTGCTCCCGCCCCGGCTGCGGCCGTCCCGCCGTGGCGACGTTGACCTATGCCTATGCGCAGCAAACCGCCGTCGTGGGCCCGCTCTCCGAAGAAACCGATCCCCATGCCTGGGATCTGTGCGAAAAGCACAGCGCACGAATTACCGCCCCGCAAGGATGGGAAATGGTGCGCGTTGACCGCATCGAGCTCGATGAGGATGATGACCTTACAGCTCTCGCCGAGGCGGTCCGTGAGGCTGGGCGCGTGACCACTGGCTTGGTGGATGATTCCACTGCTGGTTCCGGCGCCGATCCCATTGACTATTCCGCTACTTTCGACGGCGCGGATCCGCGGAATTCGAACCACCCCGTGTTCCGAACCCGCCGCGTCCACGATGCCCGCCAGCGCCGCCGCGCTCACCTGACGGTGGTTCCGGACGCCGACTAGTTCGTCGCACGCGGATTACCGCGACTGACGGGGGTATGCTTGTGGGCTATGCGAACTCGTGAACAGCTCAATGCAGTGATCAAGGCCTATGACGTCCGTGGCGTCGTGGGTGAGGACATCGACGAAACCCTCGTGCGCGATACTGGCGCGGCCTACGCCGCCATCCTCCGCGGGGAAGGGGAGACCACCGTGGCAGTGGGCCACGACATGCGTCCGTCCTCCCCGCAGCTGGCAGCCGCCTTTGCTGAGGGCGCTGCCGCGCAGGGCCTTGATGTTATCCAGCTCGGCCTCACGTCCACCGATGAGCTGTACTTTGCCGCCGGCCACCTCAATTGCGCGGGCGCTATGTTCACCGCCTCCCACAACCCGGCTAAGTACAACGGCATCAAGCTCTGCCGCGCGGGCGCTGTTCCGGTGGGGCAGGAGACGGGGCTGGAGCAGATCAAGGACATGCTGATCGACGGCACCCCGGCCTTCGACGGTGAGCCGGGCACCGTCACTGAGCGTGAGGTTCTTCCGGACTACGCGGCATTCCTTCGCGGCCTGGTGCCGCTGGAGAACTCCCGCCCACTGGTCGTGGCTGTCGACGCCGCGAATGGCATGGGCGGCCACACCGTCCCGGCGGTCTTTGAGGGCCTGCCTTTCGACGTCCGGGATCTCTACTTTGAGCTCGACGGCACCTTCCCCAACCACGAGGCTAACCCGCTGGATCCGAAGAACCTGGTGGATCTTCAGAAGTTCACCGTCGAACAGAAGGCGGATATCGGCCTTGCTTTCGACGGCGATGCGGATCGCTGCTTCGTGGTGGATGAGAAGGGCCAGCCGGTCTCGCCTTCTGCTATTTGTGCGCTGGTGGCGGAGCGCTACCTGGACAAGTTCCCTGGTGCCACCGTCATCCATAACCTGATTACGTCCAAGACCGTTCCGGAGCTCATCGCGGAGAAGGGCGGCAAGGCCGTGCGTACCCGCGTGGGCCACTCCTTCATCAAGGCCCAGATGGCCAAGGAGAAGGCGGTCTTTGGTGGCGAGCACTCCGCGCACTACTACTTCCAGGAGTTCTGGAATGCGGACTCCGGCATGCTCGCTGCCATGCACGTGCTGGCTGCTCTGGGCGAGCAGGACAAGCCGCTGAGCGAGCTCATGGCGCAGTACTCGCGTTACGAGGCCTCGGGTGAAATCAACTCCACCGTGGATGACCAGAAGGCTACGACGCAGCGCGTGCTCGATGAGTTGGCGGACAAGATTGAGTCCGTCGACGAGCTCGATGGCGTGACCGTACAGCTCAAGGGCACCGATGCCTGGTTCAACGTTCGCGCCTCCAACACCGAGCCGCTGCTGCGCCTCAACGTTGAGGCCAAGACCGCTGACGAGGTGCAGGCCATCGTCGACGAGGTCCTCGGTATCATCCGCGCCTAGCGTGTGACGCACTAATTCCTTGAAGAAAGACTGCCCTATCTGACGATTTTCCCCGCGTTCATTGCGGCGAGAGCGATAACTTCGTCAG
The DNA here is from genome assembly GCF_001809405.1 of Corynebacterium sp. HMSC055A01. Classification (NCBI taxonomy): domain Bacteria; kingdom Bacillati; phylum Actinomycetota; class Actinomycetes; order Mycobacteriales; family Corynebacteriaceae; genus Corynebacterium; species Corynebacterium sp. HMSC055A01. Next base: position 103,994 of record NZ_KV797591.1, read on the forward strand.
ATAGGGCAGTTTTAGTTGGTCTGGTTGGGGGCCGTGGGGCGCTCAGCCGTAGAGAGGGGCCGGGCCATGGGGGCTGGGCCGAGTGGCCCAGCCGTGGGTTGGCCCTTAGTCACGCGAGTGGGTGACCATCTCTTCCCACTCGACGAACTTCTTGCGCTCGCGGCCCTCGGCCTCACCCAGTGCGCGCTCGGCGGCGTCGAGCTTCTTCCAGCCCTCCCAGGTCAGGTGCTCCAAGCCTTTGGACTTGAAGAGTTCCACGATGTCCTCCTCGCGGGAGTGGGAGAGGTTGCCCGCATCGGCGTCGGCAAGCAGCATGCCGATGGTCTCCGTGGCATCGGACTTGGTGTTGCCAATGAGCCCGACCGGGCCGCGCTTGATCCAGCCGGTGGTGTAGAGGCCAGGCACGACGTCACCGTCGAGGTCGATGACGTGGCCGCCGTCATTGTTGATGACGTTCTTCTGCTTATTGAAGGGAACGCCCTCGATGGCATCGGAGCGGTACCCCACGGCCAGGTAGACGGCTTGTGCCGGCCACTCGGTGAACTTGCCGGTGCCGGTGACGGAGCCATCGCCGTTGAGGGCAGTGCGCTCGGTCTTTACTGCCGTGACCTTGCCGTTTTCACCGATGAACTCCACCGGCTGTTCGAAGAGGTGGATCTGCAGGGTGTGCGGGGCATCCTTGGGCTCACGGATGGCGTAGCCTTCCAAGGTCTGGCAGACCAGGTCGCAGGACTTGGCCTCTTCGCGGGCCTTGAGGGAGGCCTCGTCGTAGTCGATGTCCTCCGGGTCCACCACCACGTTGATGGTGGGGGAGTGGTCGAGCTCCTTGAGCTCCAGCGGGGTGAACTTAGCCTGTGCCGGACCGCGGCGGCCGAAGACGCGCACGGTGGTGGCCTGATTCTTGGCCAGGGACTCGTAGACGTTATCGGGGATCTCGGTGGCTTCCTTAAGCTCATCGCCGGTCTTGGCCAGGATGCGGGCCACGTCGAGGCCCACGTTGCCCACGCCGATCACGGCGACGTCGGTGGCGGACAGATCCCAGGAGCGCTCGAAGCGCGGGTTGCCGTCGTAGAAGCCGACGAACTCGCCCGCACCATGGATGCCCTCGAGATCGGAGCCCGGGATCTGCATGCCCCGGTCACCAACGGCGCCGGTGGCGAAGACGACGGCGTCGTAGTACTCCTCAAGCTCGGAGACGGTGACATCGCGGCCCACAGTGATGTTGGACAGAAGGCGGATCTGTTCGGTGTCGAGCACTCGGTGCAGGGAGTTAATGATTCCCTTAATGCGCGGGTGGTCCGGAGCCACTCCGTAGCGGATGAGCCCGAAGGGGGCTGGCATCTGCTCGATGAGATCGATCTGAACGTTGCCGCCGGTCTTCTTCACCAGGATGTCGGAGGCGTAGATGCCGGCTGGGCCGGCGCCGATGACGGCTACTTTCAGGGGCTGCTGGGTCATGATGGCCTTTCGGAATGTTGTAGTAACTAACGAAAGCTTAGGTCTAAACAAGCGTGGGTTTCATTGAACCGGCTTGTCTGCTGTAGGGCAACTGGGCCTAATTACATTCGGAGAACATTGTGGCATAAACCCAGCGTGCTTTGCATATTCGGGAGAAAATAAAAAAGACTGCTTTGTCTGTTTTAGCTAGACCGGTAGGTTTTCAGTATCCGACGAAAGGCAGCAGATTATGACCACCGCGACGAAGCGGCCAGCCCGCGCAAAGAAGCCAGAAGGCCAGTGGAAGATTGATGGCACCGCGCCGCTGAACTCCGACGAGGAGATCAAGCAGGCCGACGATGCCCTGGCCGTGCGCCAGCGCGTTATCGATATCTATTCCAAGCAGGGGTTTTCTTCCATCCCCGCCGAGGATCTCGCTCCCCGTTTCAAGTGGTTGGGCCTGTACACCCAGCGCAACCAGAACCTGGGCGGGGAGATGACCTCCAAGCTCAGCAACACCGAGCTGCAGGATGAATACTTCATGATGCGCGTGCGCTTCGACGGCGGCCGCGCCGATCCCGCCAAGTTGCGCGCCGTAGGAGAGATTTCGCGCGACTATGCGCGCTCCACCGCGGACTTTACGGACCGCCAGAACATCCAGCTGCACTGGATCCAGATTGAGGATGTCCCCGCCATTTGGGAGAAACTGCGCTCTGTTGGTTTGGATACCTTGCTGGGCTGCGGCGACGTCCCCCGTGTCATCCTGGGCTCACCGGTAGCGGGAGTGGCTGCTGACGAAATTATCGACGCCACCCCGGCCATCGAGGAGATCAAGAATGACTACCTCCTGCGCGATGAATTCCACAACCTTCCGCGTAAGTTCAAGTCCGCCATCTCCGGCAATGTGCGTCAGGACGTGACCCACGAGATCCAGGATGTCGCCTTCGTTGGTACGGAGCACCCGGAGTATGGCCCAGGCTTCGATTGCTTTGTGGGCGGTGGCCTGTCCACCAACCCGATGCTCTCGCAATCCCTCGGCGCATGGATCCCGCTTGAGCGTGTCCCGGAGGTGTGGGCCGGTGTCGCGCGCATCTTCCGCGATTATGGCTTCCGCCGCAACCGCAACCGCGCGCGCCTCAAATTCCTCGTGGCGCAGTGGGGCATTGAGAAGTTCCGCAGAGTCCTAGAAGAGGAGTATCTGGACGCGCCGCTTCTCGACGGCCTCCCGCTCCCCATCGCACCCGGCAACCGCGATCACGTGGGCGTGCACCGCCAGCAGGACGGCAAGTTCTACGTCGGCGTGAAACCCACCGTGGGGCATGCCACCGGCGAGCAGCTCATCGCCATCGCCGACGTGGCCGAGAAATTCGGAATCACTCGCATCCGCACGACCCCGATGAAGGAGCTGCTCTTCCTCGACGTAGAAGAAGAGGATATCCCCGCCCTGTCCCGTGCCTTGGATGAGACGGGCCTGTACTCACAGCCCTCGGAGTTTCGCCGCGGCGTCATCTCCTGCACCGGCCTGGAGTTTTGTAAGCTCGCGCACGTGACCACCAAGGCCCGCGCCATCGAGCTTGTCGATATCCTGGAAGATACCCTTGGCGACCTTGACGTGCCGCTGTCCATCGCCCTCAACGGCTGCCCTAATGCCTGCGCTCGCTCGCAGGTTTCGGACATTGGGTTGAAGGGACAGATAGTCACTGACTCTGATGGCAATCGCGTTGAAGGCTTCCAAGTTCACCTAGGTGGTGCCCTCGGCCTATCCCCAGACTGGGGGCGCAAGCTGCGCGGGCACAAGGTGGTGGCCGATGAAGTCCCCGACTATGTCATCCGCTTGGTCAATAAATACAAGGAGCAGCGCGAGGACGGCGAGCAGTTCCGCCACTGGGTGCTGCGCGCGGACGAGGAGGACTTGCAATGAATTTCCGCCGCAAGCCCAACCCCAACCGCAACCATCCCGCCTACTGCCCCTATTGCGCTGGGACCAACCTGTTCCCCGATGAAGAAGATGACTTCGCCTGGAAGTGCGAAGAATGCCTCCGCATCTTTTCCGTACGCTTCCACGGCCAAGACGATGCCCCGGTAGCGCCCGCGCTGGCGGTGTCCTCAACGGAGGCTTTGCAGCGCTCCCTCGCTCGCCGCGGCCACTCCACCGCCACCGCCTAGGAAAAGGACACCGCCCAGTCATGACAGCCCCGAATTCCACCACCGCACTGCTGACCCTCTCGCACGGCTCGCGCCATCCCGCGGCCGCAGCGAGCGTGGCGGCCCTGACCCGCGCTGCCGGCGAGCTTGCCGGTGCGCCAGCCACCGCCGCGCACCTCGAGTTCAACGATCCTCCCCTCGAAGAGGCCGCGCACAACCTTGCTGAACAAGGCGTGCGCGAGGCGATTGTTGTGCCCTTGCTTTTTACAGAGGGCTACCACCAGCGCGTCGACGTCCCCGCTGCACTGGCCCAGGCCTCCGCGGCCTCCGGAGTCACCCTCCGCCAAGCACGCGGCCTCGGCACCGGGGAGGATATGGCAAGGCTGCTCGCGCAGCAGGTGCCGGAAGGAACGGATACCGTCGTGGTGTACTCCGTCGGTTCCTCCGATGAGCGTGCTAATGCTGCGGTAGCTGATCTGGCGCGGCGCGTGGGCGAGCTCACCGGCTGCGCGGCGGAGGTCTCTTTTGCTACGCGCGGCGAGCGCCGGCCCGTGGGGCCGGAGGGGAATCAGGAAGTCGTCGTGCCGCTCTTCGTGAGCCCAGGACTGCTCCTAGACCGACTCGACACGGATTCCGGGGATGGCGGCGGCCAGTCTAGGTGTGTGCTCCCGCCCCTGGGGGAGGCGCTCGCCGGAATTGTGTCGCACCGCTATGCGGAGGTGGCCCATGCGTAGCCTCATCCTCATCGCGCTGGCGGGTGCTGCCGCGCAGCTTGTCGACGGCGGCATCGGCATGGGCTTTGGCGTAACTTCCACGACCATCCTGCTGCTGGCTGGTCTGGGCCCAGCAACGGCCTCCGCCGTGGTACACACCTCGGAGCTCGGCACCACCCTGGTCTCCGGAATCAGCCACTGGCGCTTCGGCAACGTGCACTGGCCCACCGTGCTCAAGCTCGGTGTGCCGGGAGGCCTGTCTGCCTTCGTCGGGGCGACGGTTCTGTCCAACCTCTCACTGGAAGCAGCCGCGCCCGTAACCTCCGCCATCCTCATCGTCTTGGGCATCAACCTGGTCTGGCGCTTTTCGCGAACGCGCAGCGCCGCACCGCGAGAATCCCGGCCGCATTCGACTCCTTTCCTCGCCGGCCTCGGAGTGCTGGGAGGCTTCGTCGACGCCTCGGGTGGCGGCGGATGGGGCCCGATTTCCACCTCGACACTGTTGGCGGTCGGCCGCGAACAACCGCGGCGCATTGTCGGCACCGTCAACACCGCAGAATTCCTTGTTACCTTTGGCGCGACGGCAGGCTTCATCGTTGGCCTCTGGGAAGAAATCGTGGCCAACGCTGCCGCGGTCGTGGCCCTGCTTATCGGCGGGGCGATCACTGCGCCGGTTGCGGCGTGGCTCATTTCCCGCATCAATCCCACACTCCTCGGTGGATTCGTCGGAACTGCCATCGTGGCGCTCAACATCCCCAAAGCTTTGGGGTGGGCCCTGCAGCACCCGCAGACTCTCATCGTGCAGTCCATCGCGTTCGTTCTGGGCGTGGCGGTGACCGTGTGGGGAAATGCCCGCCGTGCGCGCCGCGCTAGCGGCAAGGAAAACGAGCACAGCGGTTCCAGCACCGCGCCCCAGCGGGGCGGCAGCCGCGTTGTCGAAACCACGGAGCCGACCGGACGCGATGGCTTTCCGGCCGGCACTCCAGCGGAGGACTCAGAACCCGTCGGAGTGAGCTCGCCGCGATCCTAGGAACGTGCCGTATTGGCGTTGACTAGAGTCCGGCGACCTTGCCGATAACGATGACCGCTGGGGGAGCCACCGAGTTCTCCTCCATGGTTGCGCCTAGCTCGGCGAGTTCGCAGTGGAAGGCCCGCTCACCATCGAGGGAGCCCTCCTGGATGATGTGCACGGGGGTGTGGGGGGAAAGGGAGGCGTCGATCAGCGCGGTGGCAATGGCCGCCGCGTTCTTCACACCCATGATGACCGAAAGCGTGGCCCCAGACCGCGCGAGTGCTGCCCAATCCACCAAGGACTTGGGGTGGCCTGGCGGCAGGTGCCCGGAGACTACAGTGAAGGCATGGACGACGCCACGGTGGGTCACCGGCGTTCCTGCCAGCGCGGGGACGGCCACAGCCGACGTCACGCCGGGGATGACCTCCACCGGGAGACCCGCGGCGGTAAGGGCGGTGAGCTCTTCGAAGCCGCGACCAAATACATAAGGATCGCCGCCCTTCAGACGCACCACGCGGCGGCCTGCCCGGGCGTGCTCGATGAGAATCTCGTTGATACGCTCCTGGGCCACTTGGGCGCGGTAGGGGATCTTGGAGACGTCGATAAGCTCCTTGGCGTCAACATCACACAGCTTATCCAGCTGGGCGGTGGGGCCGAGGTGATCAGCCACGATGACCTCGGCTTCCTGCAGCGCCCGCATGCCGCGCACGGTGATGAGATCCCACGCGCCAGGGCCGCCGCCGACAAGGACTACCGGATGAATGCTCATGGCCACTCATCCTAGCTATGCTCGGGCCTATGACTTTCTATGACCCCGAATCCGTGAGCTTCTTCGACATCGCCCACGAAGGTGCCCAAGCTCGCGTGGTGGCCGCCGCCGTACCGGAGCTGGCTCGCGTGTTGGGTGGGCTGCGCCCGCGCAGTATCGTCGTCCTTGCCGCGGACCAGGTTTCCCGCGCCGCTGCCCACGTTGCCGTGGGCCTAGCCGAGCCCGCTGAGGTTCCCATCATGGTCAGCGAATCGCTGCCGCTCTTTGTCGGTGCCCTCGACGTCGTGGTGGTGGCGGGGGATAGCCCATGGGCAGAGCGCGCGCTGCACGACGCCGCGCGCCGAGGGGCGTCGACGATTCTGCTGAATGAGATCGAGGATGCTCCCGAGGACACCGTCGTCATCGACACCCTTCCCACGGCCGAAGGGATTTCACCGGTGCGCGCCATCACGGCAGTGCATGCGGTGAGCGCGGTGTTAAGCGAAGACCCGGTGTTGGTCTCCCGCCGGTTGGAGGACGTTGCCGATGCCGTGGACCGCGAGCTGGAAGCGCTGTCACCGCAGCGCGATTCCACGACGAACCCCGGGCGCGCGTTGCGTGAATTTGTGGAAGGCGGACGAATCATCCACAGCTGTGGACCCGATCCCTATGCGTTCTCGGAGGAGCGCACGCGGGTGCACCTCGACGCTCTCGTTGCCCGCATGGCGGGCACGCTGTGGGCAGTCCATGGGCTAGGCGGGACCGTCGTCGACGCGGAAGGCTTAGGGCCGATTCTGCAGACAAATCCGACGGACATCTTCTATGACCCGTTTGAATCGGAAGAGCCTTTGGTACCCTTGAAAATTGTTTTATGGGGACAGGAAGAGGCGAACCTTCCCCACTCGTTCGCAGCGGCGAGCGCCGATACCTCCTGTGGGGAATTGGCCCGCGCGCTGCAGTTGATTACGCGCAGTTATGCCGCGACCGCCTACGACGTGAAATAGAGGAAGTCAATGAAGTTGCTCACCAGTGCTGCCCGCAATTACTCGTGGGGCTCGCGCACGCTGATTCCGACGCTGCTCGGCGAGCCCGAGGCTCAAAGCCCGGTTGCTGAGCTGTGGTTTGGTGCGCACCCGGCGGATCCCTCAACGATTGAGGGAGAAAAGCTGGATGAGATCATCGCGGCGGATCCGCAAGGCCAGCTGGGGCAGCGGGTGGCTGACAAGTATGGCGCCGGCCTTCCCTTCTTGCTGAAGATTTTGGCGGCTGCAGAGCCGCTGTCGCTGCAGGCGCACCCTTCGAAGCAGCAGGCCGAGGAAGGTTTCGCCCGCGAGAACGCGGCGGGAATCGACCTCACGGCGTCAAACCGCAACTACAAGGATGACAACCACAAGCCAGAGCTCATCGTGGCGCTCACGGAGTTCTACGCCATGGCGGGTTTCCGTCCGCTAGCGCAGACCCGCAGCCTCTTTGCGGCCTTGGACTGCGAAGAACTGGCTCACTACGAGGGCATGCTCGACACCGATCCTGCCGCTGAAGGCGACAGCCTCCGCGCGCTGTTTACCACGTGGATTACGATCCCGGGTGCCAAGCGCAAGGAGCTGATCAGCGCGGTGGTAGCGGCGGGCGAGCGCCTGCGCGGCAACCAGGCGGGCGAGCCGTGGATGGCCACCGTGATGGCAACCGTGGCCAAGCTCAACGAGCAATATCCGGGGGATATCGGCGTGTTGGGCGCGTTGCTGCTCAATCACATCGTCCTGCAGCCGGGGGAGGCGATTTACCTTGACGCTGGGCAGCTGCATGCCTATGTCTCTGGCCTGGGTGTAGAGATCATGGCTAACTCCGATAACGTGCTGCGCGGTGGCCTGACCCCGAAGTTTGTTGACGTCCCCGAGCTGGTTAAAGTCCTCACCTACCAGGCGGCAGAAGATCCGCGCGTGGACCTGAAAGACGCAGCCGAGACAGGAGGCATAAAGGGTGCAGAGGCATGGTCCTACCCAGTGCCGATTGAGGAGTTCCTGCTGGATCGCGTCGAGCTTTCTGGTGAGGAGAGCGTCGAGGTCGACAGCGATGGCCCCATGATTGTGTTGTGCACCTCCGGCTCGGTGGCACTGAGCAATGCCGAGGCAGAAAACGTCAGCCTTGGCGCGGGTCACGCGGCGTGGATTCCCGCTAGCGACCCGGCCGCCATCGTTCGTTCCACCGGTGGCGAAGACGCCGAGGTGTTTATCGCCCGCGTTTAGTCTGCGGCTGTTTCGTTAACTCTGCTGCCGTTGAGTTAACGGCGCGGGTATTAGGCGGACTGCGTCAATGCTGATGCGGCGGTAGTTTCGCCGTTGTCGGCTAAATGAGCAGCGGTGGGGGTCGCTGCGGAAGGCTCTTCCGCCGCGGGAGCATCATCCGTCGGCGCGGCGGGAGTCGGGGCGGCCTCGTTGGTGCGGTAAGCCGCGGATTCGCGCTCCACTGCTTCCACTACATCGGCGCCTTGTACCTCGCCGCCCTGTGGAGCGGCATCGATAGGCTCGCCCTGTTGCGCTTTCGGCTCCGCATCAGGCGCGGGCGCGTTCTGAGTGAACCCGGCGGGGTGCGGGATGAAGGAGCCAAGCGGTTCAGGAACTCCAGTGTTCTGCGAGGGCGTAGGTTCCTTGGGTTGCGGCTGCTCAGCGGGCTGGTTGCCGTCCTGGTCCTCCACTGGGCCCTCTTGCGGCACGGCGGTCTGAGATTCCGGCGTGGCCGACGGCTGAGTGGGCTCGGAGCTTTGCTGAGGAGTACCCGGAATCGGTGTTTCGGAGGCCGGAGTAGAGCCGTCCGTTGGCGGCACGGCAGGGGCCGTGCTGACCGGCGCCTGCGGGTACGGATTGTTCGGAGTTGCCTGCGGCTGCTGGTTCTGCAGTGAGGAAACATTGTCCGGGCGGTAGACGGCCGTGGGGCCAACCGGCTCCGTGCGGTTCACCACGGCATTCGGTGCCAGGTAGGGATCCTCCGCCGGCGCGGCGACATTAGTTTTCGATTGCTTCGGTTGCGTGGATGTCGGGGCAGCCGTGGTGGTATAGGAATGCGTTGTCGAGGGAGCGGAAGACGCGGTGCTCGACACGGCGGTGGCAGCGGAGGGCTTAGACACGACGGATTCGGGCGCGCTCATGCGCCACACTGCGACGCCTACGGCGACGGCACAGAGGAGGCCGGCCGCGACAAAGACCAAGATGCGGCGTGAACTGCTCGTCATGCGGGGTGCTCTCCTTCCTGCACAAAAGCCTGCGTAAATGTCACAAGTCGGTAACAACGATAACACGAATCCGGAGATAGTAAATGGCCTGGGCAAAATTCCCCGTTTAGGCGTGGCATAGGGCAGTGGGCGAAATGCAGCATATGGAGGAGGACAGGAGGAGAGGCAGTCGGAAGACGGCACGGAGCGATGTGACCGTAATAAAACCGCGCTCTTGACCGAAGCCTTGCATGAGGGCATCTAAAGAATGGTAGAAATTGGATTAGATACCGGCTGCGCGGAGCGCCCGCCCGCGAAGCTGCACCGGCCCACCGTGGATACACGAACGCGGATAAAAACACAGACCCCTAATTCACTTAAGGATGAAGGAGAAAGCAATGAGCTCATGGGATGAGGACATCTTCGCCGACGAGGTCAACGTCGACTTCCTGGATGAACTGGCAGACCTTGAGGATGAAGAAATCGTTGCCGCGGTAGATGATGCCTGCGCGCTTGCGGTCTCGGGCGAAGAACAGACCGAGGAGGAGCAGCGTAACGCCTTGGCGGCGGCCACGATAGCCGCGATCTGGGCAGGCGCCCCGTTCAGCGCCGGAGAAGTCGTCGAAGACTATCCCTTCATCCGGGATCTCGCCGGATCCGGCAGCGAAAACCTCAACGAACATGCCCTGGAGTTGCTCGAAGAGGTCGAGGAAGACTACGACCTCGAGCCCTTCATCGAGGCCTTGTCCTAACGGCAGCACTAGGTACACGCTAGATATAACAGCATGCTGATCAGTATTGAAGGAATCGATGGCGCGGGTAAAAACACCATTACCCAGCGCCTGCGGGAAGAACTAGCCTGCGATGTCGAAGTCTTGAGCTTTCCCCGCTACGAAGAGTCCATCCATGCGCAGCTCGCGCAGGAGGCCCTGTATGGGCGTATGGGGGATCTGACCGATTCGGTCTATGGAATGGCTACGCTCTTTGCGCTGGATCGGCACGGAGCCAAAGAGCAGCTCCTTGCCGCCGCTGAGTCCACGGATAGCCTGCTCATCTTGGATCGCTATGTGGCGTCCAACGCTGCGTATTCCGCCGCGCGGGTCGGCGGTGAGCTCATCGTCGATTGGATCTATGAGCTCGAGTTTGAACGCTTCGGCCTGCCGGTGCCGCAGCTGCAGATCTTTTTGGATACCGACGTCGCCCTTGCCGGTCAGCGTGCCGTGGCCCGTGCAGCAGAGGATGAAGGGCGCAACCGCGACCGCTATGAGCGCGATGCCGCGTTGCAGTCTCGCACGGCGGCCGCCTACCGTCGCTTAGCAGAGCAGCAGTGGGCAGGGCGGTGGATCGCCACCGCGGATGCCGATATGATTATCCAAGCTGTCAAGGAGCTTGTAGGAGAACAATAAAGTGGCACCGAAAATCTTGGTCGTGGATGATGACCCGGCAATCGCCGAAATGCTCACCATCGTGCTCGAGGCAGAAGGGCTGGAGCCTATTGCCGTTAACGATGGAAATGAGGCGATCCCGGCCTTCCGCGAGCATGACCCGGATCTGATCCTGTTGGATCTCATGCTTCCGGGCATGAATGGCGTGGATATTTGCCGCGCCATTCGTACTGAGTCCTCGGTGCCCATCGTCATGCTGACGGCGAAGACAGACACCGTTGATGTGGTTCTCGGCCTCGAATCGGGTGCGGATGATTACATCACCAAGCCCTTCAAGCCGAAGGAGCTCATCGCCCGTATCCGCGCGCGCCTGCGTCGAATCGATGGGGGCACGGGAGAAATTATTGAGGTGGGGGACCTGCTTATCGACGTCCCCGAGCACACCGTTACCCGCAAGGGCGGCGAGGAAATCTCGCTGACTCCGCTGGAGTTCGACCTTCTTCTGGAGATGGCGCGCAAGCCCGGCCAGGTGCATACTCGCGAGGCGCTGCTTGAATCTGTCTGGGGTTACCGCCACGCATCCGATACGCGCCTTGTCAACGTGCACGTCCAGCGCCTGCGCGCGAAGATTGAGCACGACCCCGAGGATCCGCGTATCGTCCTCACCGTGCGCGGCGTGGGGTACAAGACTGGAAAAACCGCCGAGTAAAGGACTGCCGCTATTTTTGGTTGGTTAAGGCGAGTCCGGGATGGCGTCGTCGAGCGCTGGCGCACCTCCCTGCAGACACGTGTCCTGGGCATGATGTTGGTGGCCTCCACGGTGGTCATGATCATCCTGGCCTACGCGCTGGTGTCGGTGCTGACGCAGCAGCTGGTGAGCCAGAAGGAGGACACGGCGCTTCAGGAGCTTGATCGCGCCCGCGTGGCCGTGGAACAGCAGATCGATGCCACCGGTACGGCAAACTCAACGCAGGTGCGCATCAATTCTGCACGCGCCGCCTTGGGCCAATTATCGGCGCAACAACCCGACGCCCAGGCCGTGTATGAACCGGTCATCGTCGTGGAGAATTCCGACGGCACGGCCACAACGTCCCCGGAGGGCTACCGCATCCCCGGCGGGATGCGCGAGCTCGTTGGCCGGGGCCAAGTCGTGCAGCAATACGCCACGGTGGACCAGCAATCGGGAGCAACCTATAACGCGCTGATGGTGGGCACGCCCATTGAAAGCGACATTCCGAATACCCAGGTCTACCTCGTGTTGTCCATGGAATCTGAGGAATCCACGATGGCTCTCATGCGTGGTTTGCTCTCGGCTGCCGGAGTGGTGGTGGTTGTCCTCCTCGTCGGCATCGCCTGGCTGGCAACCCAGCAGGTGATCGTCCCGATTCGCTCCGCCTCGCGCATTGCGCAGCGCTTTGCTGCCGGCCACCTGCGTGAGCGCATGGTGGTCAACTCAGACGATGAAATGGGCCGCCTCGCCTCCTCCTTTAACGACATGGCAGATAAGCTGTCTAAGCAGATCACCCAACTGGAGGAGTATGGCGATCTCCAGCGGCAGTTCACTTCCGACGTGTCCCACGAGCTGCGCACGCCATTGACAACGGTGCGCATGGCGGCGGATGTCATCGCGGAAGATGCGGATGAATTCAACCCTTACACCAAGCGCTCGGCGGAGCTGCTCATCAAGGAGCTGGATCGCTTCGAGGACTTGCTCGCGGACCTGTTGGAGATCTCTCGCCACGATGCCGGCGTGGCTGACCTCTCCACGGCTTCCATCGACATTCGCTCCTGCGTGGACTCCGCGCTGAGCCAAGTGGAGCACCTCGCCTCGGAGCTCGGAGTGGAGGTCGTCCTTCATTTGCCGGAGGAACCCGTCGCCGTGGAATGCGATTCGCGTCGCGTCGAGCGCATCCTGCGCAACCTGCTTGCGAACGCCATCGACCACTCTGAGGGCAATCCCGTCATCGTGGACGTCGGCGCGACTGAGGATGCCGTCGGCATCGCCGTCACCGACTCCGGTGTGGGGCTCAAGGAAGGCCAAGAAGAGCTGGTGTTCAACCGCTTCTGGCGCGCGGATTCTTCGCGCAAGCGCCATTCTGGTGGAACCGGCTTGGGCCTTGCCATCGCTCGCGAGGATGCCGTGCTCCATGGGGGCACGCTCGACGCCATCGGCTACTACGGCGTCGGTTCGCGCTTCCGATTGATCCTTCCACGCACTCCGGGGCAGCAGGTGGAGTCCGAGCCCATTGCTCTGGAAGTGCCGGGGGCACCGAAGCCCATAGAAGCAGAGGAACAATTCGCTCTTGAGCTGAGCGCTGATCCGGAGGCTCCTGCGGTTAAAGCAGAAACGGACAACGGGATTGTGTGGCCCTCCGAGCGTGAGGCCCGCGCCGTGGATCCGCCTTTTAACCAAGACAGCGTGTCCGACTTCGAGGAGGAGGCTCAGCGATGATTCCAGCCCGCTGCCCGCTCGCAGTACTCAGTTGCGTCGCACTCACCGCTCTCGTTGGTTGTTCGACGTTGCCGCATAACACCGATCCGCAGGTGATTAGTACCTTCGAACCGCATGACCGGGCCGACGATGCCGTCGTCGAGCCGCGCGCCGATAGCGAACCTGATTTGCTTGTCCGTGACTTTTATTCGGCCGTGGCGATTCCCACCGGAAACTACGCTGCCGCACGCACCTTCCTTTCCTCTGAGATAGCCAATTCTTGGGACCCTACTGACACCGTTCTCGTGGTGGATTCCATCGATCTGGTGACCTCGAACATGGAGGACGGTGCCCTGGAGTATTCGGTGCGTGGCAATATCATCGGCCGTCTGGCCAACGGCGGGGCCTATGTCCCCGATAACTCGCGTCTTGAGGCGACCGTTCGGCTGCGCCAATTCAATGGGCAATGGCGCATTACGGATCTGCCTACCGGTGCCGTGATTGAGCGCACCGAATTGCGCAATCGCTATCGCCCGCAGTCGCTGTACTTTTTCGATACGACTCAACGCCTGCTTGTGGCGGATCGTCGCTGGCTTTATTCGGGAAAGGATTCGATTGCCTCGGAGCTGGTCACGCTTTTGCTGCAGGGGCCATCTTCCGATATCGCGCCAGCAACCTCCAGCCTGATCCCCAAGGACGCCACCTTCTTGGGAATCAATGATGGAGTCTATGAGTTCAGCGGCATGGCCTCGATGACTCAGGAGGAGCGCCTTAAGTTCGCCGCCCAGCTGGTGTGGACCCTCAACAACGCCGAGATCACGAACTCCGTCCGCGCCACCATCGATGGCAGCCCGCTCGTGGATGGCATGGAGGAGATGACCATTGATGATTTCGCGGAGTTTAACCCCGAGGTAGCCGCCCAATCGGTGCCCAAGCTCTATGCAGTCAACGATGGTTCGCTGCTTGAGGTTAAGGGTGAAGGCAGCGCCGAGGTGCCGGGCATGGCCGGACAGATTCATGACATTCAGTCCGCCGATATCTCCGATGAGGGGATGGTGGCCGCCGTGCGCAAGCGCTCCGAGAAGGAGTCGCAGCTAACGATGGGCGAGCTGGGCCACGAGCTCGAGAATTCGATCAAGGGCGAGACTTTGGCCCGCCCCACTTTTGAGGTGGGCGGCCAGGTGGCGTGGACCGTCGTCGACGGCAAACACGTGGTCCGCGTGACGCGTTCTCCGGCCACCGGAGAGCTGAGCACCGCCGAGGTTGACACCTCCGCGTTGGAGAACGTGGAGGGAGAGATTTCGGTCATCCGTCTGTCACTCACGGGAGCGCGCATCGCCATGATTATCGACGGCAGCGTGTACACCGGCGTGGTTGCCCGCGCGACGTCGGGAGAGCGCCGCATAGTCAACGTCCACCAAGTAGGCCCGGAGCTGACCGGTTCGGCGCTGTCGGTGGAGTGGCAGACGGACGGCTCCCTGCTCGTGGGTACCTCCGCCTCGAACTCTCCGGTGTGGCGCATCGAGCAAGATGGTTCTTCGGCAACAACACTGCCTACCGGAAACATTACCGCGCCCGTGGTGGCGGTGGCGTCCTCACCGTCGACGCACTACGTCACCGATGCGCACGCCCTGTTGCAGCTTCCTGCGGGCGGGTCCGAGCGCTCCTATTGGCGTGAGGTCGAAGGTCTGCAGGGCGTGCGCTCCTCACCCATCATCGCGCGCTAGAGTCGCGCTAGAGTGGGGCGCATGCCGAAAAACCGGGGGATAGGGGAGGCCGCCGCCGCACTTCTGGAACTGTTCCTGCCGCGCCCGTGCGCGGGGTGTGGCGGTGAGACCACCGAAGGCGGGGTGCTGTGCACGGCCTGCCAGGAACACCTTCGACAGGTGCCACGCCGCGTGGAACGCCCGCAACCCCTAGGTTTCCCGGCCTGGGCCCTTGGCCCCTATTCCGATACTCGCCGTGGGGTCATCATCGCTATGAAGGAACGCGGGCACCAGGCGGTGCGAGCTCACCTCGGTGCGGTGTTGGCTGCCGGCATCGAGTACCTGCGCGCACGCGGCGATATTCCGGAGACCGCGCTGCTCGTGCCGGCACCCACACGCGCGTCGTCGGCCCGCCAGCGCGGTGGTGATCCCGTCGCTGCGCTGTGCCAGGCGGCGTCCGCCCGGCTTCCGGGCTGGGACGTGGTCAATGCCTTGAGCACAGCCGAAGGTAGTGCGGACCAGTCGCAGCTCGGCGCGGCGGAACGCGCCGACAATATGCGCAGGGCAGTGCTCTTGCGGCCCTGTGCCCGCGAACTGGTGGGACGCAGTGTGCTGCTTGTCGACGACGTCATCACGACCGGCGCAACTCTTCGCGCCAGCGCCGCTCGCGTGTGGGCCATCGGGGGTGATGTGGCCGGCGCGATTGTGCTGGCAGATGCGTAGGGAGGGGCGTCGCCAAGCATGCGCAGAGGGGGCCACTGACAGGGTTGGTTATGACCAGTGGTAGCATGAGGGGTGTCACAGGGAAGCGGGCATCAAGCCCCTCATCACAGGGCTGTGAGCGTCCGCAGAATGTGCAGTCATTCAGTCCCCACGAGAATAGGGAGGCATTTCATGTCCCAGCAGACCAACGCTCAGGTCACCATCACCGGCCGCAACGTGGAGGTTCCGGAGCACTTCCAGGACCGCGTCACTGAAAAGTTGGCCAAGATCGAGCGTCTTGATCCGACCCTGACGTTCTTCCACGTGGAGCTGCAGCACGAGCCGAACCCGCGCCGCGAGTCCGAGGCTGAGCGCCTGCAGATCACCGCCACTGGTAAGGGCCACATCGCACGCGCCGAGGCTAAGGAAGATTCCTTCTACGCCGCGCTCGAAACCGCCCTGGGCAAGATGGAGCGCTCCCTGCGCAAGGTCAAGGTACGTCGCGAGAACGTGAAGTCCGGCCACCGCGCTCAGAAGGGTACTGGTGAGATTGCCGCTGAGCTGGTCGCCGAGGCTGAAGCAGCCAAGCCGGCCAAGGAAGAGCGCTACATCGACCCCTACGCAGAGACCGTCGAGGATGTTCGCCCGGGCCAGGTTGTGCGCTTCAAGGAGCACCCCGCCACCCCGATGTCTGTTGATGATGCACTCAGTGAGATGGAGCTGGTTGGCCACGACTTCTACCTCTTCATCAACGAAGAGAACAACAAGCCTTCCGTGGTCTACCGCCGCCACGCATTCGACTACGGTCTCATCTCCCTGACGGATGCTGATGCTTAAGGCCTAAGCCTCCAAGGGCCTTAGCGCCCTAACCCACAGGCTCCCTGCCCCGCAGCGCACGCGCGCAGCGGGGACAGGGAGCTTTCTTAAGTCTCTATTAACATCCATTAATCCCTGTCTGCTGAGCTTTGCGTGGGGAGGAGGCGGCCGCAAGAGGGGTGCCGGGCAGTGGCCGGATTCGCACTTTGGGTTGGGTGGCGAATCATTACAGAAAAGCTAGTGAGTACAATGGCGACGAGTTAACTTATTTGTCGCGACAAGAAGGATTATCTAGACGTGTTTGGACTTTCCAAGCTGCTCCGTGCCGGTGAGGGACGCACCGTCAAGCGCCTGGCTAAAATTGCAGATGATGTTATTGCCCTAGAAGATAAATTCGCGGCGCTGTCGGATGATGAGCTAAAGGCTAAGACTGACGAGTTTAAGAAGCGTCTGGCGGACGGCGAGAAGATGAATGACATTCTTCTCGAAGCATTTGCCACCGTGCGTGAGGCAGCCTGGCGCGTGCTCGACCAGAAGCACTACAAGGTGCAGATCATGGGCGGTGCAGCCCTGCACTTCGGCAACGTCGCCGAGATGCGCACCGGTGAGGGCAAGACCCTGACCTCCTTGCTGCCGGCCTACCTCAACGCGCTGGAGGGCAAGGGCGTGCACATCGTGACGGTCAACGATTACCTGGCCAAGCGTGACGCCGAGATGATGGGCCGTGTCCACCGCTGGCTAGGCCTTACCGTGGGCGTCATCCTTTCTGAGATGCGCCCTGCGGATCGCAAGGAAGCATATGCGTGCGATATTACGTACGGCACCAACAACGAGCTGGGCTTTGACTACCTCCGCGACAACATGGTCCGCTCGCTGAATGACACGGTCCAGCGCGGCCACAATTACTGCATCGTGGATGAGGTTGACTCCATCCTTATCGATGAGGCCCGTACCCCGCTCATTATTTCCGGTCCGGTTGACGGCTCCTCCCAGTTCTACGGCGTCTTCTCCCAGCTGGCGCCGAAGATGCGCGAAGGTATCCACTACGAGGTGGACCACAAGAAGCGCACCATCGGTGTGCTGGAGGAAGGCGTGGAATTCGTTGAGGATCAGCTGGGCATTGAGAACCTCTACGCCCCAGAGCATTCCCAGCTGGTGTCCTACCTCAACAACGCCCTGAAGGCCAAGGAGCTTTTCACCCGCGATAAGGACTACATCGTCCGCAACGGCGAGGTTCTCATCGTGGATAGCTTCACCGGCCGCGTGCTTGCTGGCCGTCGCTATAACGAGGGCATGCACCAGGCCATTGAGGCTAAGGAAGATGTGGAGATTAAGAACGAGAACCAGACTCTGGCCACCGTTACGCTCCAGAACTACTTCCGCCTGTACGAGAAGATTTCCGGCATGACCGGTACCGCAGAGACCGAGGCAGCCGAGCTGCACTCCATCTATGGTCTCGATGTGGTGCCGATTCCGACCAACAAGCCGAACCAACGTATCGATCACTCCGACCGTATCTACAAGACCCAAGAGGCGAAGTTCGCCGCGGTGGTTGATGACATTGAGGAACACGTCGCCGCAGGTCAGCCGGTGCTGGTGGGTACAACCTCTGTGGAGCGCTCCGAATACCTCTCCCAGTTGCTGAGCAAGCGCGGAATCAAGCACTCGGTGCTTAACGCCAAGCACCACGAGGAAGAGGGCCAGATTGTCGCCCGTGCCGGCCGCCCCGGCACCGTTACCGTAGCCACCAACATGGCCGGCCGTGGTACCGATATCGTGCTCGGCGGTAACCCCGAGGTCATCCTGGATGAAAAGCTGCGCGATCGCGGCCTCGATCCCTTCGAAGATGAAGAGAAGTACCAAGAGGCCTGGGACGCCGAAATCGATCGCGAAAAGGAACACTCCAAGAAGCTGGGTGACCAGGTCCGCGAGGCCGGCGGCCTGTACGTGCTGGGTACCGAGCGCCACGAGTCGCGTCGTATTGATAACCAGCTGCGCGGCCGTACCGGACGCCAGGGTGACCCGGGCGAGACCCGCTTCTACCTGTCCATGCGTGATGAGCTCATGGTGCGCTTCGTGGGCCAGTCCATGGAGAACATGATGAACCGCCTCAACGTGCCGGATGACGTGCCAATTGAGGCCAAGATGGTGTCCAACTCTATTAAGGGCGCACAGGCGCAGGTTGAGAACCAGAACTTTGAGATGCGTAAGAACGTGCTCAAGTACGACGAGGTGCTGAACGAACAGCGCAAGGTGGTTTACGCTACCCGCCACGACATCCTTGAGGCCAGCGACATCAAGGACAACATCCGCGAGATGATCGACGACACCGTGTCTGCCTACGTGGCGGGTGCTACGGCCACCGGCTATGTGGAGGACTGGAACCTCGACGAGCTGTGGAATGCCTTGGAGTCCCTGTATGGGCCGACCAAGACGCATGAGGAGCTTGTCGACGGTACCGAGTACGGCTCCGCCGGCGAAATCTCCGCCGAGCAGCTGCGCGATGCACTGGTGGCTGATGCCAACTCCGAGTACGACAAACTTGAAGAGTCCGTCAGCGCCATCGGCGGCGAGAGCCAGATGCGCAATGCAGAACGCATGATCATCTTGCCGATCATTGATCAGAAGTGGCGTGAGCACCTCTATGAGATGGACTACCTCAAGGAGGGCATTGGACTGCGTGCAATGGCACAACGTGATCCTCTGGTGGAATACCAGAAGGAGGGCGGCGACATGTTCAACGCCATGAACGAAGCTGTGAAGGAAGAAACTGTGCGCCAGTTGTTTATGTTGCGTAAACAGTTCAAGGCTCAGGAAGAGGCGAACGCCGCGGACGAGGCGGAAGCCTAGTAAATGCCAACACCACAGCGTTATTGAGCGCTGAGGTGCAGCGAGGCGCCGTGTGGGAAGTGCTCCCCGCGGCGTCTTTTTTATTGGAGGCACTTAGGTATATACTGGCAAATTAGTAATTATTATTCTTCGGAGGTTGAGTGAGTATGCGCCGCTTGTCTGTGCGAGTAGGTCTATCCGTGTTCGCATCTGCCACCCTGCTGGGTGGCGGCGCGGCTGCATCTGCTGTGGAGCTTGCTCCCGAAGAACAGTGCCAGCTCTCTTCCGTTTTGAGCTCGCATGGAGATGAATCCGCCAAAGACACGGTACTCAGCTCCCAGGACATTGTTCCCACCGAGTGTGGCGCAGTGGCCACGCCGGAAAGTGCGGAAGAAACCACCAAGAAATCACCGGTAGTGGGGGCCACGATGTTCGGCGGTATCAGTTTGGCTTTGGTGAGTGCTTCCGCTGCATTCGCGGGCATCGACTGGACGCCAATCTTGATCAAGCTGGGGTCGCTTTTCTAAACTTCCGGCTCCCCGTTGCCGTGGGGATGTATGCCGACTGAAAGCAACCGGAAGGAACTCAGGTGCCGTCCAACGGCGGCGCCGGTAAAGGCGCGTCGCGTCGATCCCATGAGCACCGAGCCGAAGAACTCGCCATTCGAGCGCGCATGCAAGCTACGCAGCGCCATCCCTCCGCGCCACTCCGAGGACGCCTGGGCCTTCCGCCAAGCGCGGACATGGTTTGCAATTTCCGGTGCAAAACGTGGGTTGTTGAGGTGGCTTAAAGGCCGCAGCGCGGCGGCAACTTCTAGAACTATGACTACAAGCCCGTGGATCTCTTTCCGCGTAGCGAGGTCACCCGCAGTAGGTTGACGCTCGTAACGGATACGCTGTGGGGCAACATACAGCTGCAAATGGCTCATCCCAGGGATGGGGGTGTACATGGGGATCGCGTCCTCTTCCGCGATAAGCGGGGCGGAGGAGTGCGCGAAGGCTAGGTTCGGGGCGGGCGCGGTGAAGGAAGGTGGACGCACGTTCATTGTGCCACGGTAGGCCTATATGCGGCCAGAGCACTGCAGTGCATAAGCCGGTGAGAGCGGGCGGGCGGTATGTTCGCTATACTTTCGGACGATAAACACAGTTCAATGCGAAGGGTAGATAATATGCGTGGACTCATCGTCGATTTTGTAGGCGTTCTTGACGGCACCGAAGAAGACGTCAAGCGCTGGCGGGATCTGTTCGCCGCCGCGAAATCAAACGGAGTTGCCACCGCAATCCTTTCCAACGATCCGGGCGGCCCGGGCGCTGAGCACATTCGTGAGTGGGAATACCGCGGCATCGTTGATGCCGTTGTGCTTTCTGGTGAGGTCGGCGCTGAGAAGCCGGAGCGCGCTGCTTTCCAAGCCGCAGCGGATGCCATTGATCTGCCGATTAATGACTGTGTCATGGTGGATGACTCCATCGTTAACGTACGTGCGGCGGTGGAAAACGGCATGGTCGGCATGCTCTACACCGTCTTCGACCGCACGAGCGTAGAGGTTCAGGCAGTCTTCGACATTGAAGGTGAGTTCTAAGTGTCGAAGGATGTGCGCGTCTTCCTGCCGGCAACCTTTTCCATGCTGGCTGAGCTCGAGGAAACCGGCCAGCTTACTGCCCGCAGCGGCTGGGGTTTTGCGCTAACCCCCGCGTTGCGCGAGTTCTACACCGAGGGTGACGAGGAAGAGATCGAATACTCCGCTTTCCTCGAAGCATCTATGGCTTCGCTGAGGCTCTTGGCTATCGGTGATGAGGAGAAGTTTCCGCACCGCCGAGTCGTCATTTCCGTCGACGTGGACGAGTCCGTGGTGACCCCGAAGCCGGACATGGGGGAACCGGTCGTGGCGCTGGATCCCGCGACCATCACGAAGGACAATCTTCAGGCCATCCACGTGGACATCGAAGAGTCCGAAGCCACTACTGCCAAGGCTATCGACGCCATCGATAACGCCGACCTTGGTGACGAAGATGCTGAGCTCGCCGTCGGTGATGCCCTGGATAATTTCATGGCCTTCTATGACCCGACTGAACTGCCTATCCTCGTGGAGCTTCTCTAAGTATTTTCTGGGCTTTCATCGCCGTGGGTTCATGCATGGTGCTAATCTGAGCCTTTATTGTCGTCGCCAGAAAAGGAGCACCACCATGAAGGCAACTCGCTTAGCTAGCCTTGTCACCGCTGCGGCCCTGAGCACCGCATCTCTCGTCTCAGTGCCAGCTGCCGGAGCTGAGGAAGCAGTAGCGCCAACAGTGCAGACTAACCAGACCGCGCAGGGGAGCTCTCTTCAAGGAACTGCTAACAACAAACCGGACCCCAGCAATCCGGACCCCGACATGGCCGTGATGCCTAAGACTCCGTGGCTGCGAATTCTTGAGGGCTCTTCGCAGGGGCCGACAGGCGTTATTATCGCCATCCTTTTCGGCATCGTGAGCATCGGTCTGGCCGCGTACAAGGAGTTCGGTGATTACCTGCCCAAGCTGGGCTAAATGCTGATAGCCTGCAGGGGTAATAGTCAGCCTGATCGAAAGGTCCCCTCAGCATGTCTTCCTCTCGTCTTCGCCGGGTAGTTGCCGTCTCTACCGTGTCTGTTGCTGTCCTAGCCAGCGGTGTCGTTGCCCCCACGGCCGGAGCCGTGACCACTTCCATCAAGGATGAAAAGTGCACCATTACCTTGAGCGAGGAGGAGGCGAGCGATCTTAAGAATGCGGAGTCGAAGGACAACGATGTCGATAGCAGCCTGCTGAAGGATGGCCTTAAGATTCTTCCCAAGGACGCCGAAAAGCGTGCACGTGACGTGGAGAATCAGTCGGAAGAGCTCTACCGTGCCCTAGCTGGCTATGAGGTAGATGCTGAACTCGGTGGTGAGGAATCCGCCAAGCGCGCCAAGAACAACATTGCGGTGGCGGAGACCTTCCGCAAGATTGCACCCGACTACGTTAAAGCTCTCAACGCCTGTGCGAAGAAAGAAGAGCTCAATAAGGAACAAGAAGGCGGTGGCAACACCTCCTCCAACATTGACACGGGCGGCGCTGTCATCCTCGGGGTTTCCGGTGGCTTGGCCGTGATCCTCATGGCTCTTCGCGCGGCAGGCCCCTACCTGAAGACCGTCCTGCCGCCGCAGCTGACGGCAATGCTCCCGATCTAAAGCCTCGGTGCCTAAAGAACGCGCAAGCCCCTTCCTTTAGGAAGCTTCGGGCTTAAGGCCCTTTGGGCCTTAAGCCCAGTCAACATTGGTGCGCAGGGACGCCAGCAGGGTGCGCACTGCATCGCGACGGCGCGCAGAAGCCGTGCCCTCTTCGATGCTTAGGTCGAGCCCGCATTCGGGGTCCGCAGGTGGCCCAGCATGCGTGCAGCCACGCGGGCAGTCCTCGATGGCTTCGGCAAGATCGTCGAAGACCTCGATGACGTTCTCCGCGTCAATGTGGGCTAAGCCGAAGGAGCGGATGCCGGGGGTATCAATGATCCAGCCGCCGTGTGGCGTGCTTCCTTCAGCGGGCAAACGCAACGCCACCGACTGCGTCGACGTGTGCCTTCCCTTACCCACGGCGGAAACCTCGCCGGTCTCCCGGTTGGCATCGGGGACAAGCCGGTTCACCAGGGTGGACTTTCCCACGCCCGAGTGGCCGATGAGAGCGGTGACGTGGCCGTCGATGGCCGCACAGACGTGCTCCAGCCCGTCGTCGACGCCAGCCTCCACCACGGTGACATCCAGATCCGCAAACTCCTGTGCAAACGGGGTGGGATCAGTGAGGTCTGTCTTCGTCAGACACAGCACCGGCTGGATATTTCCGGCAAAGGCAGCGATCAAAGCACGCTCCACGAACCCGGAGCGCGGCGGCGGATCGGCCACGGCGCTCACGATGAGTAGGCGGTCGGCGTTTGCTACCACGATGCGCTCATAAGGGTCGGTGTCATCTGCGGTGCGCCGGAGGACGGAGCGGCGCTCCTCGAGCTTCACGATGCGTGCGAGGGTGTCTTTCTTACCCGAGGTATCGCCTACGACGCCGACCCGATCACCAACCTCGACCGGAGTGCGGCCCATCTCGCGGGCGCGCATAGCGGTAACCACGGGGCCGTCGTTATCAAGCGCGACACCCCAGCGCCCGCGGTCTTTGGTGATGACCATGCCAAACTTGGCATCCTTGTGCTTCGGGCGGTCCTTCGTGCGCGGTCGCGACCCCTTTCCGGGCCGGATGCGGACGTCGGATTCGTCGTAGCTACTTGCGCGCCTAGCCACGGATCATGGCCTCCCACATATCAGCAAAGCCAGGCAGAGTCTTGGACGTGGTATCAATATCCTCGACCTGGACGCCGTCAACGGCCAATCCGATAATGGCTCCGGCTGTCGCCATGCGGTGATCCGCGTAGGAATGCCATACCCCGCCGTGGAGTGGGGCAGGGGTGATGCGGAGGCCGTCGTCAAGCTCGGTGACGTTGCCACCAAGGGCGTTGATCTCCGCAGCGAGAGCCGCCAGGCGGTCCGTCTCGTGGCCACGCAGGTGTGCGATGCCAGTCAGCGTCGATGGCGTTGAGGCCAGAGCACACAGCGCAGCCACGGTGGGGGTGAGCTCACCGATATCGCCCATGTCGAGGTCGATGCCGCGCAGGCTGCGCGGGCCTTCCTGCGGGCCGGTCACCTTTAAGTAAGACGCCTCGCCGGGAGCCTGGGGGACATACTCGACCTTCGCGCCCATCTGCTCCAGGATGCCTCGGAAGGCGTCACCCGGCTGGTGGGTTTCCTCCGGCCAGTTCGGAATGCTCACGCTGCCGCCAGAGACGGCGGCAGCGGCAAGGAACGGAGTGGCATTGGAAAGATCCGGTTCAATGCGCCACTCACGGCCCTCAATCTCACCATGGTGCACGTCCCAGGTGTCCTTGCCCACCTCGACGCGGACACCGGCTTCGCGCAGCATACTGACGGTCATCAAGATGTGTGGCTGGGAGGGCACTGTGCCGCCTTCGTGGCGCACGCTTAGTCCCTTGCGGTAGCGTGCTCCGGCCAGGAGCAGACCGGAGACGAACTGGGAGGAGGCGGAGGCATCGATGGTGACCTCGCCGCCCTCCGGAACGCCGTGGAGGGTGATGGTCAGCGGCAGGCTGTCGCCCACAATGTCCACGCCCAGCTCACGCAGAGCCGCGGTCATCGTGGACATAGGGCGCTTGCGGGCATATGGGTCACCGTTGATGACAACGGGGCCATCCGCTAGCGCTGCCACCGGTGGTAAAAAGCGCATAATTGTGCCGGCCAGGCCGCAATCTACCTTCGCTCCATGCAGCTTTCCGGGAGTCACATGAAGATGCGGGCCTTGTTCGGAGATACCCACGCCCATGGCCTGCAAGGCCTCCTTCATCAGGTTGGTATCGCGGGAGACCAGCGGGTTATAGACGATAGACGGGGAGTCAGCCAGCGCAGCAAGGATGAGGGCGCGGTTGGTCATCGATTTTGACCCGGGGAGGTTTTGCGTCCAGGACAAGGGCCCAGACGGTTGGGGTGCGCTCCAGAAATCAGACATGTAGTCCATAATAAAGGGCATGTGCGGAAGATTTGTTCTGTTCACCGAGTCCCTACTGGAGGAAGTAGGCGCGTGGGGGTCCATCACGGAGGTCCACGCGCCGGAAGGCTTGCCACCGGCGCGGTATAACATCGCCCCAACCCAGCCCATCGCCATCGTCCGAACCGAGGAGCATACCGCTCGCGTGGAGCCCGCACGCTGGGGGCTGATTCCGCACTGGAAAAAAGATCTGGACGGCCCGCCGCTATTCAACGCACGCGCGGAGACCGTGGCGGAGAAGCCCTCCTTCCGCGATGCCTTCAAGGCACAGCGCTGCGTCATCCCGCTGGACGGCTATTACGAGTGGAAGGCCGGGGAGGACAAGAAATCCAAGAAGCAGCCCTATTACGTCACCGGCCCTAATGGCCTGCTGTGGGCAGCAGGGCTGTGGGCCACGGGTATGGATAGGCTGTCGGCCACGATGGTGACTACGGATGCCACGGAGGAGATGGCATGGCTGCACCACCGTCTGCCCAAGTTTTTGACCACGGAGGAAATCGCGCCCTGGCTGGCGGGGGAGGCGCTTCTGGAGCCGAGCACCGTGCGGGGCTTTCAGGCACGCCCCGCGGACCCGGCGGTGGGTAATGTGCGCAACGACTACGCAGAGCTTATCGACGAACCACCGTCAACCACCCTGTTCTAGCTACTCAGTCCTAGCGTGTGAGTGTTAGGCGACCGGCTAACGCCGGTGGAATCTGCCAGACATGTGGTTGGATACTGGCATGGATAGAAGGCATATTGTCGACCGATTGTCGGATGCTCGCATGCAACCGTTTTTGGATGAGTGTGGCGGGAACTGTAAGCGCGCGCTGGCGTTATATGGATGGCATGCAGAGTTATCGTCTGCTGTTAAAGATGTTTTGGCGTTAACAGAAATCTTTCTGAGAAACGCAATTGACAAGGAATTGCTTGCTTGGAACGCCCGTAATAATGGTCCTCAAAGCTGGCTACTTGATCCGCCTCCTCGCCCCTTGCGTTCGATTGTCGGCTCCCAGAGGGAAACGGCGATTAGGCGTGCACAAGCAGCGGTAGATTGCCGTCCTTCATCTCATCCTCGTCACGGTTGTGCTATCACTCATGATGATGTGCTTTCCCATACGACTTTCGGTCTTTGGCGTACGCTACTACCGAATCATCACCCTAACGCTAATCACGCTGCACCCGAGAATGTAGGACGACAAGTTTTATGGAATCAGGCTATTAAGTCTGCGTTCCCTAATGTGACCGACCCCGACGGATCGATTACGTATTGGAACGTATCGCACTGTAACGATTTGCGTAATAAAGTCGCTCACATGGACAGTCTTCTGAATGTGAACGTGATTGTCGAATCGCGGAGAGCGTTTGAATTGATTGATTCGATGGATCACCAAATTGCAACGTGGGTGTCGTCCCGAAGCCAGGTATCAAAGGTATTTAATAAGCGTCCTGGTCAATAAAAAAGAGCCATCTGGCGCATACGTCCAGAAGACCCTTTTTAGTCATAGCAAGGGACCATGTCCTTACTTTCTGACTCTGACTATAGGTGGCACGTCCCCGTGATGTCAAGATTTTTGACTAGTACGGCTATTTCACTGCCGTAAACGTCCAAAAAGCCACTAGACATCACAGTTCTAGCGCGTGAGGTTTAGGCGGCGAGCACGTCAGCGAAGGAAAGGTCGAGCACACGAGGGAGATCCTCCGGGTTCATCTCGATGTCGAGGCCACGTCTGCCGCCGGAGAAAAAGATGGTGTCGAAAAGCAGCGCCGTTTCATCAACCACTGTCGGGAGGATGTGCTTGTGTCCCAGCGGGGAGATGCCGCCGGGGATGTAGCCGGAGGATTTGGAGGCGTCGGCAGGCGCGGCCATCGTGGCCTTAGAAGCGCCGAAGGCAGCGGCGGCCTTCTTTAGGCTGAGCTGGTTGGTAACCGGAAGGACGCACACGGCGAGCTGGCGCTTGGGGCCTTTGCCGGCGCTCAGATCAATGACGAGGGTTTTGAAGATGCGCTCAGGCTCGACATCGAGCGCCGCCGCGGCTGCGTCGCCGAAGTGCTCGCGGCCACCGTCGAAGGTGGAGACACTGTGGTCGATTCCTGCCTCTTCGAGGATTTTGAGAGCGGGGGTAGCGGCGTGCGGGGTCTTCTTGGCCATAGAATCCACCCTAGTCCGGAGCGCTAGGATGGTGAGCATGGCCACCGAAACGACGAGCGAGACGCTTCAGAAACAGCGATTGTTTGAGGAGCAAGCCTTGCCCTTGCTGGATCAACTGTATGGCGGAGCGATGCGCCTAACGCGCAACCCCCAGGATGCAGAGGATCTCATCCAGGAGACCTACCTCAAGGCCTATAGCAATTTTGATTCCTTCAAACAGGGGACGAATCTCAAGGCCTGGCTGTATCGCATCATGACGAATACCTACATCAACTCCTACCGGAAGGCCAAGCGCCGTCCGCTGGAATCCTCAGCGGATGAGCTGAGCGACTTTCAGCTGTATACCACGGCCGGGCATGACTCCACGGGCTTGGAATCGGCGGAGGTCGAGGCCCTCAAGCAGATGCCGGACTCGGAGATTTCCGAGGCCATGAATGACCTACCGGAGGACTACCGCATGGTGGTGTACTACGCGGATGTAGTGGGCCTGGCCTATAAGGAAATCGCGGATGTGATGGGTACACCGTTGGGAACGGTGATGAGCCGCCTCCACCGCGGAAGAAAACTGCTTCGCGCGGCGTTGAAGGACGTAGCACGAGAAAAAGGCATTGGTCGCAACCACCCAGAGATGGAGGAGAAGTAATGGAACGCGCAACAGGACGCAATTGCGGTGCGTGTAACTCTCCGGAGGTTGAAGCGCTCTTTAGGGAACTGTTCGATGAATCGACGAGCTACGCGCGGGCTATGGCAATCCGCGAGCATCTTGCGCAGTGCGATGCCTGCCAGCAACGCCTTGAGAGCGAGGAAGTAGTTCGAGCACTCGTACGCAAGTGCTGTGGGGGACAGGCCGCGCCGCAGTCGCTGCGCCAGCGCATTAGCGTGCAGATTACGAGGACTGAAATTACCTGGGGATAAGCAAAGGGCTCGTTCCCGCCCACGGTGGTGGGGTGAGGAACGAGCCCTGAATGCTGACGTTATGCGTTAGGACGCTTGCCGCGGTTAGCGGACTTCTTGCGGCGATCCTTGCGCTTACGGCCACGCTTGCTCATCGCGTACTCCTTCTGTTAAGGGTAAATGAACTTATTCAACTGTAGCGGCAGGGTATGCCTGGGTGTTAATCGGGGGTGTGTCTGTTTAGGCAGATACACGGGCACGGCCGCGGCTGCGGTTGCGGCGCTTGATAGCGCGGCGCTCCTCCTCAGAAAGGCCGCCCCACACGCCGGCATCCTGGCCGGACTCGAGGGCCCACCTGAGGCAGGAAGAGGCAACTGGGCAGCGGTTGCAGACCAGCTTGGCCTTAGCGATCTGGGTGAGTGCGGGGCCGGAGTTACCGACAGGGAAGAAGAGCTCCGGGTCCTCGTCGCGGCAAACGGCTTCGTGGCGCCAATCCATGATTGAAATCTCCTAACAAATTTTTGACAGCAGTGGGCGAAGTAGGCGCACCAAGGGCAGTCCACGGTGGTGAACTGAACTGAGTGCTACTGGGTGTAAGTGGACTGGTCTGCGGTCAGTGGGGCCCTGTCTCGAGTTAGGGCCAGCGTCGACGCCGCCGTGGTTCACTTTCTGTTAACTCGAAGGATTCTCCGAGTTAAGAACTGATTTAACAGCTCGTTGTTTTTGCTACCTGAGAATAATGACACGTTTACTCAAAGTCCGCTAGGGGTAAAGGGCGAAAAGTGTCCAACGTCACTAAATAAATTCTTCCAATTTGCACTTTTCTAATGGGTGGGCGGCTGTAAGAAGCCTGTCAGTAGTTCCCCTACCTGCGGCGACGGGGAGATTGGGGTGAGTGTGGTGACCTGGATCGCGTCAAATCCATCAACCTCCTCGCTGCCCCCGAAAACACAGCAGGAGGAAAGTCGAAGCTGAGTACAGGACGTGCGAGTACTGCGGCAATTGAATTGGGCAATTGAATTGGCAGTGGGTGAAGCTTTGGCGTGGAGACTGCCTAAACCATGGGGCAGGGAAGTAGACTAAACGCCCGTGAATAAGAAGAAGAACCAGCCCTCAACGACACCTGACCGAGCTGCCGAAAACCGTGCACCGCGTACGGTGATGGCGGCTGCCGGCATCGCCGTGGTCCAATCCATCGCGGTTATCATTTTCGGCATCTTCCTCATAGTCCGTGAGGTTGCTGGCGCTGAGAACGGCTCCATGGTGTCTGATTCCGGCGCATCGAGCTTCGTGGGCCTGGGCACTGCCATCTTCATCTTTATCGTGTTTGGCTTTGTCATCGTCGGCTCGTGGGCCTTCGTCAAAGGCAAACGCTGGGGCCGCGGAGCCATCGTGCTGGTGGAATTCATCCTGGGCGCCATGGCTTTTCAGATGTTTAGCGGCGGCTCAGCGCTGCTAGGCATCGTGACCTTGGCAAGCGCCGGGCTCGTCCTATACCTGCTTATGGCGCGGCCCGAGACGGCGCAGTGGGCTGAAAGCCACTTTTAGTAGGGCACGCCTAGGCGGCGGTGAGCGCCACAGCGGTGTCGCCGCGCTGCTCAACGATGACCGTGCCCGCTAGCGTTAGCGAAATCGGGCCGGAATAGCCGTCACGGTCAACGGGGATGGTCTTCTCGGTTTTCCCGGTAGACCAGTTCACCACGTCGATCCCCTCCTCAGTGGGGACGAGTAGGCGTTCGTCGACTGCGACGCCGGTTCCCACCGCTTGCTCGAGAATGTGATCCACCTTGAGCTCGGTAGGGGTAAAGAGATAGAGACGCTCGCCGTCGAACCACGACATGTGGTGCGGCAGGTCCGCAATCGCGGGCGCAAAGGGGGACGCGGCGTTGGTGATGGACTTCGAAGGCTCAACGTCCGTGGAAGACAGTGTTTCACCTTCAAAGCTATAAGAAACGATGCGCGGTGAATCGCCAGGGAGGAAGACTGCGGCCGCCTCCTGGCCGTAGGCGATGAGGCGCGCACCAGGGTCCTCAATTTCGATGTCCTTTGTAATTTCCGGAGAACGGGAATCCTCAGGGGTGGTATTTTGAATGCGCAGCCAGGTGGAGTCCGGGGAATCTGGGCAGGTTTCGGTGACACCCAGTGTTTCGGTGCGGGTCAGCGCTGAGGTGATGGCGCAGTCCTCGTGGGGCTGGAGGTTTGGCTCCTGTTTGGCGTCGACATCACCGTACTCAACCGAGCGCACGAGATCCGAGCGCCAGAGTTCTACGCGCTCTGCGGAAACGGTGCCCACGCGGTCATTCGACATGATGGGGACCACCTCCTCGGAATTGCGGGCGCTGCGGGTATCGGAGTATTGGCCGGTGGCGGCATCGATCGCCACTACATCGCCGCAACCATTGCCTGCGTCATAGGAAGCCACAATTTTGTTCCACGCTGTGGTGAGCGAACACAGGTCGGCATCGCGGCGTTGATAGGTCCACACTTCGTCGCCGGAGGCGTTCGAGGCGCTGAGCATATCGCCGTCATGGGTGATTAACAGGCCGTTTGAGGACACCGCGCGAGCCTGTCCCGGCACGAGAGTATTGGGAAGGCTGAAGGCTTCGGTGAGGGAGCTCGGGATGGCATCGAGAAGCGCCGGTTCATCGCCGGACGCGGCGTCCACCGCCGGGGTGAGCTCCGCCTTATGAATGGGTGCGGTGATGACCGCGCCGCCGATGGCGATGGCGCAGACCGCACTGATGGCGCCCACGGCAATCCAGTCCGCCTTCGTGGAGCGCAGAATGGGAGCCTTCTTCGACGAGTCGACCTTTGCCCGGGCCTTATCCAGCTGGGCTTCCTGGGTGTGCTCGGTGCTCATCGATGCCCTCCTTGACGGGGATTGCGTTTGCGGGAACGGGTGCGGCGAGAGGCGCGGGCGGAAGCCGCCGAGGAACGCGAGGAGCCGCCACGCGGCGATTCCCCGCGCGAGCCCGAACGCTTCGCTGCGCCCAGCACCTTGGTGGGCGGACCAACGGTGTCAGAAACGCCCTCGGGAATATCGAGCGCTTGCGCAAGCTCAGGAGAGGTGCTGAACCACTGTGGCGGCTCGGGCTGGTCCAGAGAAAGCTCATCGTTGATAACCTGCCATTTGCTCAGCTCATCGTAGCCAACGAGCGTTACCGCCGTGCCGGTGTGGCCAGCGCGGCCGGTGCGGCCAATGCGGTGGACAAAGGTCATGGGGTCATCCGGCACCTGATAGTTGATGACATGGGTGACATCATCGACGTCGATGCCGCGAGCAGCAACATCCGTGGCCACCAGAATCTCCACGGTGCCTTCGCGGAAAGCCGAGAGCGAGCGCTCGCGAGCCTTTTGATCCAAATCGCCGTGGACCGCGCCCACGCTAAAGCCGCGCTGCGCCAGCTCGTCTGCGACGGCGGCTGCCGAGCGCTTGGTGCGCGTGAAAATGATGGTGCGCCCGCGGCCTTCTGCCTGCAGGATCTTTCCCAAGACCGCGATCTTGTCCATGCGGTGTGCCTGGAAGGTGACCTTGCGCGTGGAGGAGTGGGTCTGTTGGGCATCGCCGGACTCGGCGCGAATGTGGACCGGCTTGGTGAGGAAGGTGCGGGCCAGCGTCACGATGGGCCCGGGCATGGTGGCGGAAAAGAGCATGGTCTGGTGCGGGTTGCCGTGCAGGAGGGAGAGAATCTTCTCAATATCCGGCAGGAAGCCCAAGTCCAGCATCTCATCGGCCTCATCCAGAACCAGAACGCTGACCTGCTCGAAGGACAGGTGCTTCTTCTGGCAGAGATCGAGCAGGCGGCCCGGAGTGCCCACGACGACGTCCGCGCCCCTCTTGATTTGTGTGATTTGCTCTTCATAGGGGCGCCCGCCGCACAGGGTGACGATGCTGAGCGGAAGATTGGCGGCAGCAACCTTGAGGTCCCCGCTGACCTGGATGGCCAGCTCACGGGTCGGCGCGATGACCAGCGCGCGGGGAGTGCCGTCGAGCTCCGGGATGTCGGCGTCATCGAAAACGCGATCCAGCAACGGCACACCGAAACCATAGGTTTTGCCCATGCCGGTGCGCGCTTGGCCAATGAGGTCGTGGCCATTCAGGGCGATGGGCAGGGTGAGCTCTTGGATGGCGAAGGTGTGCGTAATCCCGTTCTCAGCGAGGGCATCACAGATCTCTACGGCGACGCCGAGCTCGGCAAAGGTAGGGGAT
The DNA here is from genome assembly GCF_001809405.1 of Corynebacterium sp. HMSC055A01. NCBI lineage: Bacteria > Bacillati > Actinomycetota > Actinomycetes > Mycobacteriales > Corynebacteriaceae > Corynebacterium > Corynebacterium sp. HMSC055A01. Next base: position 135,949 of record NZ_KV797591.1, read on the forward strand.
TCACGGGAATCGCGGGATGATTTCGGGGCAAGCACACCTTGATAGTAGAGGACGTGGCTATAGTGGGGCCATTAGAGCGCCGGGGGCGCAGGCCTCACGGCACAGACTAAAGAACACGATTTAAGGGAGTAGACACCACATGGACATCAAGTTTGGCTTCGCCGATACCGCCCGCGAACTGGTCATTCACGCGGATGGTGAGCGAGAAGAGCTGACCCAGACCATCAACAACGCCTTGGGGGAGAACTCCACTCTCGAATTGAAGGACACCAAGGGCCGCACCTATATCGTGCGGACCGAGCGTGTGGTCTACGTGGAAATCGGCACCGTGCGCGCCCACACCGTTGGATTCGCAGGCTAAGTACGCGCTCGCTGCCTCAGCGGGTAGCCTAAATGGCCATGGATAATCCCGCGGAACTTAAGCAGCGCCCACAGTTCGTCTCGGCGGTGGAGCGTTTCGCTCGCGAGTACGGCTGGTGGCGAGTGGTGGCGATCCCCGTCATGGTCGTCATCACGGTGTGGGTGCTGGTTGATGTTTTTCGTTCCCCAGCCCAGGATGCGGAGGTGTCGGCGGCAGGGGAGACGTCGGCAAGCACTGCGGCTGCTGACGCACCCTCCCCCAAGGGGCCTGATCCCGCCAATGCCAGTGCAGTTGCCGCGGCCAAGGATGGCTTGCCCGCCGGCGGTGACTTTACCGAGCAGGGGGATGAAACCTACCGCGATGCAGGGCCGTCCTCCATGCATGCGGGCAAGGGCGGGAAGCAAACCATCCGCTTTTCCGTCGAGATTGAAAATGGCATCGACACCTCCGCATATGGTGGTGACAGTGCTGTCGTAGCGCTGGTCGACGCCACCCTGGCCGATCCCCGCGGGTGGACCGCCAACGGCGACTTTGAGTTCATCCACGTCAAGGCTGATGACAATCCCGATACGCACATCCGCCTCACCTCGCTGGGGACTACGGCGAAGTTGTGCGGCGCGCAGTTGGAATCAGAAACCTCGTGCCATACCACCATTACCGGGGAGTCCACGGTGAACCTCAACGAATCGCGCTGGGTGCGCGGTGCGGCGCCGTTTGAGGGGGACTTGGGCAACTACCGCCAGTACCTGATCAACCATGAATTTGGCCATGCCATTGGTTTTGCGTCCCACCAGCCCTGTGGCGGGGACGGTAAACTCGCGCCGGTCATGATGCAGCAAACGCTGAGCTTGAACAACGCCAAGCTTTTTGAGAAGGAACCCAACGAGGTTTATCCGGACGAGGACGTTACGTGCGAGCCGAACCCGTGGCCCTACCCGAACCCGGCTAATTCTGATCACGCTAAGCCCGAGTAGGTCGCCCCAAACCTAAGGATTATTTTCCCATGCCATTGCCACCTGAGCCCGTTCTTGCCGCTTTCAACGCCGAATTTCACCCGCGCCGAACACAGGGTGAGCTTGTGGGCCCTGCGTGGGATAACGGGATCCGCGTGGGCGATATTGTCTTCGCCGAGGCTCGGCCGTGGACTGGCTGGTCCGCCAAGGTGCGCGAGAAGCTCAGTCTGCCGGGAGCGCGCATTGCCCGCCCGGTGCTGACGGCGGATGGGCGCTACACGGCTGCCGGGTGGAAGGCCACGCAGTTCGTGGAGGGGCAGTTGCGCGGGCGCATTGATGAGACTGCCCAGTTGGCGCTGCGGCTCGATGAGGCCCTAGCGCTGGCGCCATTGCCCACGCTGGATAGGCGCGAAGATGTTTTTGCGCGGGCGGAGAGGGCTGCCTGGGAGGAGAGCGGTGAGGCCTATTCCGATACTGAGCTTGCAGGGCTTCCGCTGGTCACCGCGCACGTGGATGTCCTGGGGACCACGGTGTTCTCCGGGGCTAACCCGCCGGCGCTGACTGATATTGTGCCTTCCGCGGCCCCGCGCCCGGCGGGCTGGTCCGCCGCGGTGGTCATGGTGGATGGCCTCATTGCGGGGGCGGTGGACGATGAGATTTGTGCTCGCTTTGCGTCAGTGCCCGGTATACAGCAGTTGCTCTTGCGTGCTGTGGCATACCGCCGTTACGTCAATATCCTGCACCCGCGGTCAAAGGCGACCGTGCGTTCGAACATCGAAAGGGTAGAAGCGGCCCTCGTGTCCGCAACATCTGACAGACTGTAGGGCGTGAAGTACAGCAGCGAATCCCCCACACGTACCGGCGTCACGCTTCCCCCCTCGCCGGATGTCCGCCTTATTCCCCGAAGACGTCGTGCTGCCTCGCGCACGTGGGACGTGCCATTGCCGCAACAGGGCACGTGGAGAGTCCTGGGAGCGGCGGGATCGGGAGTATCGAGCCTGCTTATCGACGTTGTCTTGGCACAACTGAACGCCGGCGCCGATGCCTCCGGCATCCTTGTCGTTGCCCCGTCCAAGGAATCCGGCTCGTTGCTGCGCCGCGAGTTAGCTGAAAACCTCGATGACTACGCCGCGCAGACCTCGATGGTGCGCTCGGTACACTCGCTGGCTTTTGCGCTCCTGCGCCAAGGCAGCGAGGAAGAGCTGCGCCTCATTACCGGTGCTGAGCAGGATGCGGTGATCCGTGAATTGCTCCAGGGGCATGCTGCCGATGGCAGGGGCGCGTGGCCGGAGGAGATGCGCCCAGCCCTTGAGTACGTGGGGTTTGCGCGCCAACTGCGTGACCTGTTGCTGCGCTCCATCGAACGCGGCCTGGGGCCTTCAGATTTGGAGGAGCTGGGACAGCGCTACTCCCGGCCCATGTGGGCGGCAGCGGGCGAGTTCCTGCGCGAATATGAGCGCACCCAGGCGCTGGCGGGTTCGCATTCCTACTCCGCTGCGGAGCTGGTTAGCCAGGTTCTTCTGCGCCCGGAGCTGCTGCGTGAGCATCCATGGCACACCATCGTGGTTGATGATGCCCAGCTGCTGGACCCGACCTCAGGGCAATTGATTGCTGAGCTGGCGAAGACCGCTCGACTCACAGTGATTGGTGGTGACCCCGACCAAGCGGTCTTTGCCTTCCGCGGTGCCAACTCGGAATTCCTCACCACTTGGGAGGCAGAGAACGAGCTGCGTCTGAGCTCTACGCACCGCACGCCTTCCCCGGCGTGCGTCAGCGTTGTGGATTCCCGCGGTACTTTGCGTGATGTTGTGGCTAATACGGTTCGCCGCCGCCACCTCGAAGACGGGGTGCAATGGCGCGATATCGCGGTGATAGTGCGCTCCACCGGGGATATTGGTCCCGCCCGTCGCACACTGCTTAGCGCTGGCGTGCCGGTACATATCAATCCCACGGACGTCGTGCTTGCTGAGCAGCGCTTGGTCAAAGCAGTGCTCCTGGCGTTGCGCGCCTTGGAGAATGAACTCGATCCTGCAGAGCTCGAGGACCTGATTACTGGGCCTGTCGGTGGAGCTGACCCGGTAACATTGCGCCGACTCATCCGCGGCCTGCGCCGTTGGAAGCCGGAGCAGCGCGGAATGGAATCGCTGCGTGAGCTGCTGGACGGTGAGTTGCCGGACTTCAATAACCTTCTCACGGAGCGCGAGGAAGCGATTCTGGCGCGCATTCGCGGGGTGCTGTCTGCTGGGCGTGCGGCCCTGCGTGCGGGAGCTGCCGTTGAGGAAGTCCTCTGGGAGGTGTGGCAGGCCACCGGTTTGGACACGCGCCTGCAGGCAGCGGCTCTGCGCGGTGGTGCCGCGGGCTCCCAGGCAGATCGCGACCTGGATGCGATGATGGCGCTGTTCGACGCTGCCGGTGATTACGCCGAGCGCCGTCCGGCGGCATCGTTGGAATCCTTCATCTTGCACATCACGGAGCAGGAGCTGCCTACTGGCGTGCGCGACCGCCGCGCGGCCTTGCCCGATGCTGTAGAGATCCTCACTGCGCACGGCGCGGTGGGGCGCGAGTGGGACACCGTCATTGTGGCGGGCGTTCAAGAGGGCACATGGCCCTCGGTGGGGGAGACCGGCTCCCTCTTTGGACAAGAAGACCTCATTGATCTCATCGACCGCGACATTACGCCCGGCACACCGGTGAGCCACGTGTCCGGGCGCTTAGCGGAGGAGCGCCGCCTCTTCCACGTGGCTACCACCCGCCACTTGAGCCGCCTGCTCATCGTGGCGGTGGATTCGCCGGAGGGCGATGTGGTGGAGGAACCCTCCCGCTTCATCGACGAATTCCTTTCTGCACGCGGAGTCGATGTTCCCGGTGCACAAGCGCGCCGGGAGGCCGGCCAGCGCTTGGCGCGCCAGGCCTGGCCGCGCGAGTTGGGCCTCGAGGTTCCGGATCCGAGCCCGGTCACACTGCACAGCGGTTCACGTGGTGATGAGGAAGTGGATCCCCTCGATGTCTCGGTGTTGTCAGTGCCTTCCTTCGTGGCGCAGCTACGCCGCTGCGCTACCGATCCGGAAACCGGAGAGGCGGAGCGCTCCCAAGCGGTACGGCAGTTGGCACGCTTGGCAAAGGCTGGGGTCCCAGGGGCGCATCCGGATCACTGGTGGGCCGCGCGCGGCGTGGCCTCCGAGCTTCCGCTGCGTGGTTCGAGCACAGTATCGCCGTCCCGGGTCGATGCCCTGCTCACATGCCCGCTCAACGCCGTGTTGGGGCAGCTGGTGGAAGATGATTCCTCGAACATCAACCTCGTGCGGGGCAACCTGGCGCATGCCTTCTTGGAGGCTTTAGGCCGCGGCGCGGCCGCTGAGCCTGCGAAGCAGCTGGTGCTCGATGCCTTCGACGCGCTCCTCGAAGGCCCCGCGTGGCACCGGGAGGCTGAGCGTGCAGACTTTGAACGCCTCATCGACCGCACCCATGGCTGGGTGCTCTCGAGTTCAGTCTCGCTCGAGCCCGTGGGCGTCGAGGTCCCCGTCACCGTGGATATCGGTCCTGATGTCACCATCCGTGGGTTCATCGACCGGCTGGCAAAAGCCGGCGAGGACTATGTTGTGGTGGATCTCAAGACGGGGACAAAAGTCCCGTCGGCGACCAGTGCCCAGGACAACACTCAGCTCATGACGTATCAGTTGGCGCTAGCACACGGCCAGCTCGTCGGGGCTGCAGCAGAACCAGGTAGCGAATCTCATGACGTGTCCATCCGGACCGGTGATGGCCTGTCGCGAGGCGGTGGTGTTCTGGTGTTCCCGCGGTCGAGCGCTGCCTCCGTGCCCACCCGAGAACAAGCCACCAAGCCCCCAGAAGAGCTTGCGGAATTTGCACAAATGCTGCCCGCACTCGTGGCTGAGCTGCGCGGACCGGATCTGACCGCGCGCGAGAATGCCGATTGTGATCGCTGCCCAATTCGCTCTATTTGCCCCGTGATGAATGAAGGAGGTCTGGTGACCAATGCCTAAGAATCCGGCTCAACACTTCAGCTCTGAGGAGCTTGCTGCCGCGCTGGGCAAGCCTTTTCCTCCCACCCCGGAACAGGCCGCTGTTATCGATGGTCCGCTCGGTCCGAAACTCGTCGTGGCCGGCGCCGGCGCCGGTAAGACGGAAACGATGGCCTCACGCGTGGTCTCGCTCGTGGCGAATGGTCTGGTGCGGCCGGAGCAGGTCCTCGGCCTCACCTTTACCCGCAAGGCCGCCCAGCAACTAGAGCAACGCATCCGCCGCCAGCTGTTGACGCTGCGTTCTTCTGGAATCCTTGCCCCAGGCAGCCCAGCGGCTGAGGCCGTGGAGAATATCGCCCCCAACGTGTCCACGTATGACTCCTATGCAGGCGATCTCGTCCGCGAGTATGGCTTGCTCATGCCAGTGGAGCCGAATGCCCGCATCATCACGGAGGCGGAACGCTATGCCATCGCCCACGAGGTGGTCAGCAACTACACGGGCTCGCTGAGCACCGATAACGCGGTGGCCACGGTGACCGCGACCTTGCTCAAGCTCGCGGAAACGATGGACGGGGAGCTCAAGGATCCGCAGGATCTCTATGAGCACGAGGACATCTTCCGAAAGACCGCTGAGGATCTAGAAAAGAGCAACCGGACTAAAGGTGAGTTCGGCAAAGACTTGCAGAAGTACTTGGATATCCAGCGCCTGCGCTTGGAGTACCTGCCCTTGGTGGAAGCTCTCAAGAAAGAGCAAGCGGAGCGCGGGGTGATCACCTTCGGTGAGCAGATGTCCATCGCCGCCACCCTGGCCAAAAAGTTCCCGCTTTTGGGTGAGCAACAAAGCGCGCGCTACCGCGTCATCATGTTGGATGAGTACCAGGACACCTCCCACGCGCAGCGCATCCTATTGCGCTCCCTCTTTGGTGGCGAGCGCGAGGGACTATCTGTTACTGCGGTTGGTGATCCCATGCAGTCCATCTATGGCTGGCGTGGCGCGACGGCCGAAAACCTGGAGGCTTTTGTCACGGACTTTCCGCAGCCTGATGGCACCCCGGCGCCGAAGGATCAGCTCACTACCTCTTGGCGCAACCCTTCGGCGGTGCTGGGGCTGGCCAATGACGTGGCTTCGGAGCTCTTCTCCTCAAGCCCCGGCGAGCGCCCCGTGGATGAGCTGTCGCCCAAGCCCACGGCACCGGCTGGCACGGTTGAGCTGGGTTACTTCGCATCTGAGGACGAGGAGCGCGCCTTCATCGCTGAGCACCTTCGTCAGCTCTATGAGTCCACGCCGGAAGGCGAGGATTTCAGCGCCGCCGTGCTCGTGCGCACCAATAGGCAATCGCCTTTGATCGCCGCCGCCTTGGATGAGGCTGGCGTGCCTAATGAGATCTTCGGCCTGGGTGGCCTGCTCTGGCAGCCAGAGATCCAAGACCTCGTGGCGGTGGCTACGCTCTTGGTGCGTCCACAGGACAGCGCGGCGGCACTGCGTGTGCTGACCGGTCCGATGTGCGGCTTGGGCATCGCCGATATCCAGGCGCTGCATTCGCGTCAGCGTAACCTGGCAGGCGCCACCGAGGGCCGCATGCGGTGGGAGGGCGGTGATCCTTTGGAGCACCTGGCTATCCAGGTCGAGGAGATCACTGCGGAGGGCCCGGACCAGGTGCTGGGGCTTGCCGACGCCCTCGCAGACCTCGGCGAGCGCGATCGCTACAGCGCGGAAGGCTTAGAACGCATGGAGGAGGTCTCCTCCAAGCTGCGTTACTTGCGCACCTATTCCCTGGGGAAGTCATTGAATGACATCATCGCCGACATTGAGCTGCTCTTCGGCCTGCGCACCGAAGTCCTCGCTTCCGGTAAGGCTGGTGGGACTACGCACCTCGACGCTTTCGCTGACTTCGTCGCGGGCTTCCACGGGGATGGCCTGGCGGGCCTCTTGGACTACCTTGAGCTGGCGAAGGAGAAGGAAGATGGACTCGAGCTGGGAGAGGTCCCGCTTGTGCGCAACCGCGTGCAGATCATGACGGTGCACAAGGCCAAGGGCTTGGAATGGGAGCACGTCTGCGTGGCACATGCGGATTCCTCGAGCTACAAGGCGCAGGCGGAAACCTTCCTGACCAAGATCGAGAAGGCCCCGGGCGATGAGGACGTCATTGATGTCCCCGAGGATGCGGTGACACGCACCGACTTCGACAAGGCGTGCACAGCATTCAAAGAACTAAACCGCGAGTTCCAAGCAGAGGAAGCAGCTCGTCTTTTCTATGTGGCCATGACCCGTACCGAGTCCACGTTGACGGTGACGGGCTCCGGCACCAACAGGATGAAGGGAAAGAATAAGAAGGGACCCTATTCCTACCTGCAGTTGCTGGCGGATAAGCACCCAGATCTGGTGGTCCATTGGGAGGTCCCCGAGGTTCCGGAAGAAGAAGCGGAAGGCGCGGTTAAAGAGGCGTCTTTCCCCTCGCTGACCCCGCAAGCGGAAGCGCTGAAAGCAGCAGACGCGGTGCGCGCGGCGATGGAAGACTTACCGGCGCTGCGTGATGGCGAAGTCTTTGGGCTCTGGGAGCAGGAGGCGAGTGCACTCATCGAAGAACACAAGGCCCTTCAAGCCCCCGTGGTCGATGTTGAACTGCCTGGCGAGCTGACGGCCTCCGACATGGTGGCTATGTCGGCGGATCCCACTCAATTCGCACGCCGCCAGCGTCGCCCCATTCCCTTCAAGCCCAATTCCTATGCCAAGCGCGGCACAGCTTTCCATGCCTGGCTGGAGGATCGTTTCGGTTCTCCAGCCTTGCTGGGGGAGGACGAGCTGCCAGGCTCGCACGACGAACCGGACCATGACTTGGAATCCCTCAAGGAGTCTTTCTTGGCCTCCGAGTGGGCACAGCGCACTCCCGCTTATGTCGAGGCCCCCTTCGAGATCACCATTGGGGACTCGGTTGTCCGCGGCCGCATGGACGCGGTGTTCCAGCAGCCGGATGGCTCCTGGCTCATCGTGGACTGGAAGACCGGCCGCCGCCCGCAGGGCGCCGCATTGGCCTCGGCGCAGATTCAGCTGGCTGTATACGCAGAAGCATGGCGGCGCATCCACGGCGTGGAGACCGTCCGCGCGGCGTTCTTCTACGTGCATGAGAATTATCTCTTGGAGCCGGATGACTTGCCCACCGGAGCACGGTTGGCTGAGCTTTTAAGCTCCGCAGTTTCCACGCCACCGGGGTTGAGTCTAAGGTAGTCTCACGAGGAAATCCGCACTGTCTAGGGAGGTTGGCACTTCGTGCCTAAGCACTTAGGTAAACGCTTTACATCGCGTTTCTTGTCGCAGGTTGAGCTGACCTCGCAGCCAGATCATGCGCTGATCGACGTCATCACGATTCCGCGCACGCAGAGCACCAGCCCGTGGAAACAGCTGGCAAGCCGCGTTATTTGGGCCATGGGGCTGTTGGTCTTCGTCACCATCGTCGTCTTTTTCGACGGCGATGGCTACAGCGAAGACCTGTCCTTCCTCGATGCTGCCTATTATTCAGCGGTGTCGTTGACCACTGTGGGCTACGGCGATATCGTCCCTGTGACCCCCACGGCGCGCTTTATCAACCTCGTTATTGTTACTCCGGCCCGCCTGCTCTTCCTTGTTTTGTTGGTCGGTGCTACCTTGTCGGTTCTGACGGATCGAGCCCGTCGCACGTTTGAAATCCAGAATTGGAGAAAGCAATTGCGTAACCACACCGTCGTCATCGGCTATGGCACCAAGGGCGCCGGTGCGGTCGCCGCGCTTATCGCCGATGACGTCCCAGCCTCCCAAATCGTGGTCGTAGACAATAACCGTGCGGCCCTAGCTAGCGCCGAGCATCATGGCCTTGTCACCATCTATGGCTCCGGAACCAAGCAGGATGTCCTGCGCATCGCCGGAGCGCAGCACGCCTCCTCCGTGGTGGTGACGCCGTCCACGGACGATACCGCGGTGCTGTGCACGTTGTCTGTGCGCGAGCTCAATCCGAAGGCTAAGGTTGTCGCGTCTGTGCGTGAATCCGAAAACCGCCACCTTCTCCTGCAGTCCGGTGCCGACTCGGTGGTCACCTCTGCGGAAACGGCCGGCCGCCTCCTGGGCCTTGCCACCGTCACCCCAACGGTGGTGGAGATGATGGAGGACCTCCTCTCTCCGAATGAGGGCTTTTCCGTGGCCGAGCGCGCTGTACGCGAATTCGAGGTGGGCTCCAACCCGCGCCACCTCGCGGACATCGTCTTGGCAGTCCTGCGTAATAACGAGCTGCACCGCGTCGACACGGCAGATGCCTACGCGCTCAAGCCCGGTGACCGCCTGCTCTACATCAAGCACGAGATGCAGCAAGCCGCGGAAGATACCGATGAAGATGAGGACGAAGGCAACTAATGTTCCTGCCCGTCACCGAAGCCGGCCGCGTTCCGGTAACGCCTCAAGGGCAACCTGTTTACCTGGCTGAGCCGGCGGGGGATATCGTGGTGACAGCCGGGTCCATCCATGCTTTCCTCGTGGGCACTGAGTCCGCCGAGCGGCTCGGGACGTTGCGCGATGCCACCTTTTTCAACGGGCAGCGCGATATCCTCAAAGCGCTGCACCTGATTCGCAACCGTCGTGAAGCGCGCTTTGATCCGCGCACTGGGCGTGAGCTGTCCTATCCTGCCCCGGGGGCCGTGGGCCACGACGGCGAGCGCCTCGTTTTCCCGCGCCTCGATCCGGCCGTCATCGGCATCATCCGCCACCCAGAAACGGACCGTATTCTTCTGGCTCGCAACCGGCACCGTTCAGGGTTCTTTTCACTCATTGCCGGTTATGTCGATCCCGGCGAGACCCTCGAAGAGGCCATGGTCCGCGAGGCTTTGGAAGAAACCGGTCGCCGCGTTGAATCAGTTTCCTATTGGGGCTCGCAACCCTGGCCACCGAGTGGTTCGTTGATGGTGGGCTTTTCCGCGGTCACGGAGGATGTCCGGCCCGTGTGCGATATTGACGGAGAGCTCGCGGAAGTGCGGTGGGTGTCCCGCGCTGAGCTGCCAGAACTGACCATTGCCCGCAAGGGCTCAATTGCACACACGATGATTATGGAGTGGTTCCACGGTGATGAGACCGGATCTGTCCCTGCTCGATGAAGACCAGCGGGCCGCAGCCACGGCGCCGCGCGGTCCGGTCTGCATCCTCGCGGGTGCCGGTACGGGCAAGACGCGCACGATTACCTACCGCATCGCCCACATGGTGGACCAGGGCTTCGTCAACCCACAACGCGTTCTGGCCGTCACGTTTACTACTCGTGCCGCAAGCGAAATGCGTGAGCGTCTCAATCACATGGGCGTCGGGGGAGTGCAGGCCCAAACCTTTCACGCCGCGGCGCGCCGTCAGCTGAAGTACTTTTGGCCGCAGGTTGCGGGGGATCTGCCTTGGCAGCTCATCGACAACAAGTTCAGCCTCGTGGGGCGCGCGGTGCGCTCACTCGGATTGGACAACAACAAGGACACCATCCGTGACTTCCTGGGGGAAATCGAGTGGGCAAAGTCCTCGCTGATCAGCCCCGAGGGCTATCCCGGAATCATCGAATCCACGGACCGCGAGGCACCGGGGGACCCGGCCAAGGTGGCGGAGGTCTTTCGCCGCTATGAGGACATGAAGGCCACCCCGGATCTCATGTACCTCGATTTCGATGATTTGCTCATGCATATCGCCGGTGCTATCGAGAACGTGCCTGCGGTGGCAGAGGTCTTCCGCGAGCAGTACCGCACCTTCGTGGTGGATGAGTACCAGGACGTCACGCCGCTGCAGCAGCGAGTATTGGAGGCGTGGTTGGGTGAGCGCGATGACCTGACGGTTGTGGGCGATGCTAACCAGACCATCTACTCCTTCAACGGGGCTTCCCCGGAGTACTTGCTGAATTTTTCTCGCACTTATCCGCAGGCCACTGTGGTGAAGTTGCAGCGAGACTACCGCTCCACCCCGCAGGTGACGGACTTGGCCAACGAAGTTATCTCGAAGGCTTCGGGCCGCGCTGCGGGAACCCGTCTGGAGCTGCAGGGTATGCGCGAGCCCGGCCCCGAGCCCACGTTTAAGGCCTATGAGTCTGAGGAGATTGAGGCCAAGGAGGTCGCGGGCCAGGTTCTGACCTTGCTCAACCAGGGAGTTAAGGCCTCGGAGATTGCGATCCTCTACCGCATCAACGCGCAGTCGGAGCAGTTTGAGCAGGCGCTTGCCGACGCCGGAGTGGTCTACCAGGTCCGCGGCGGCGAAGGCTTCTTCCGCCGCCCAGAGATCTTGGAGGCCATCCGCGTGCTCATCGCCGCCACGCGCCGCGATGATCTGCCGAACGATCCGGTGGCCGTGGCGCGCGCGGCCTTCGTGGAGCTGGGACTGTCCGCCACGGAGCCGCAGGGCGCGCAGGCCCGTGAGCGCTGGCAGTCGCTCACCGCACTGGTGGATCTCATCGCACAAATCGTGGAGGACAACGAGGGCATCGATCTTCCCGGCGTGCTCGGTGAGCTGCACCGCCGTTCCGAAAATAAGCACAACCCCACGATGGAGGGCGTCACCTTGGCCACCATCCACGCAGCCAAGGGCTTGGAGTGGGATGCGGTCTTCCTCGTGGGCCTCACCGAAAAACTGTTGCCCATCAACCACGCCATCAAGGCCGGCGATGAGCACGTGGAGGAGGAGCGCCGCCTGTTTTATGTCGGCATTACCCGTGCCCGCGAACACCTAGCTCTGTCGTGGGCGTTGGCAAAGACCACCGGCTCGCGAGCCTCGCGTGAGCGCACTCGTTTCTTGGATGGCGTGGTGCCAGGAATCGAAGAAAGCCAGTCCTCCAACCGCCGCTATCGCCCGCGCCGCTGCCGGGTGTGCTCGGGCCAGCTCAGCAGCCCAGCGGAAAAGGTCTTAGGCCGCCACGAGTGGTGTGAATACGAGGGCGATGAGGAAGTCTTCAACGCACTGCGCGCGTGGCGCGCGTCCGTGGCGAAGGACTCTCAGGTACCTGCTTATGTCGTGTTCTCTGACGCCACCCTGCAAGCGATCTCGGAGGCGCTTCCCACAAACGAGGCAGAGCTGCTCGATATCTCAGGGGTGGGCCCTTCCAAGCTGGAGCGCTATGGCGCGGAGGTGCTGCGGATCATCGCGTCGGCCCGCGGTTAAACACCGGCGCAGTACGCGCAGCGCGGGTGTTCAATGAGCAGGCGGCGTTGCTCCATGCCGTAGAGGTCTATCTCCGTGAGCTCACCTGCTAGCGGTTTACCGCCTGGTGCCCCGGGTGGGGCGGGTCTTCCCAAGAGTCGGCGGATGGTCACCACCGCATGCATCACTATCGCCGTGCGCACGATGGGGTCACCCGGTGGCTCTACCGCTGCGGCGCGGTGAGCCACCTCGTGCCACTGCTCGTCAGCTTCGATGCGGTGCAGGTGCGCGCACATCGGACAGGGACCGGCTCCAGCTACGCGGACCGGTCCGATGATGCCGCGGGCATCGAGCATGGACACTGGCAGCCAGGTCGCCGGGGAATTACTCAGTGCCTGTGCCCATTCCGTGGCGCCATCCAACATATCGACGGCCACGATAGGCAGGTGCCCGGCCACGTTCGCGATGTACTCGGCGGGGGTTTCGCTGTGGAGAGGGGAACGGGGTTGGAAGGAATCGCTAAGCAGGACGTCGCGCAGCTCATTGGCCAGGGCCGAGGTTCCCAAAACCGCCACGCGCTGGGGACGGGGAGCCGGCCACAGAACGCGATAGCTAATCAGATCATCGACCAGACTGCGAGCAGCGGAGGCGCTAACGCCTGTGTTTTCGATGGACTTTTCAATGGTCTGCCGGGTCAGCGGAGTGCGCAGCCGGTTGAGCAGCCCCGCCAGCTGCGGGTGGGCTTCGAAGACCCCAACGCGCGTGGCATCCATCCCACACTGGAGAATTCCAGGCTCGCGTTCAATGACCACGGTTTCTGGCGCCAACATGTACGTCTTAGCATTCATGTTTTCCTCCCCGTTCTTTAACCCACCCCAGTTGTGTTTAGCCACCATTGCACCACAGGTAGAATGCCCTGTCATGTCGAGCAATCCCGAGGTACGCGTCATCCGCTCCGCCCGGCGCCGCTGCACTGTCCAAGCCCGCGTCGTTGATGGCGTCGTGGAGGTGCGCATCCCCGCCTGGATGTCGGCGGCGGAGGAGCGCGAAGCAGTGGATGGCATCGTGGCGAAGGTCCGCAAGAAGCACAGTTCTTCGCAGCTTTCCGACGACTCCCTGACCGCCCGCGCCCGCACTCTAAATGCTCGTTTCCTAGAGGGCCGCGCCACGGTGGGATCCATCCGGTGGGTGAGTAACCAAAAATCCCGCTGGGGTAGTTGCACTACCTCAACGGGAGATATTCGGATTTCTGACCGGCTGCAGGATGTTCCCGACTACGTCCTCGACGCTGTCATTATCCACGAGCTAACGCACACCTTCATCCCGGGCCATGGCCCGGAATTTTGGGAGTGGGCCGATCGAGCCCCCAAAGCCGAGCGCGCGAAGGGATACCTCGAGGCCTACCAGCGCTTCCGCTAGTTCTCGTCTTCCGGCTTGTCCTTTTTGTTTTCTTTATCCTCGCCGGCGTCCGTGTTCTTGTCCTCGTCAGCGGTATCGCTGGCGCTGGCGTCCTGCTGGCGGAGCATCTCCTCCAGCTTGGAAAACTCTTCTTCAAAGCCCTCGTCGGGGGTGTCATCGAGCAAACCGTCGATGAAGGAAGCCGGGTTCTCCAGGTGCTCTGCGGTAGGCAGCAGGTCCGGGTGGTCCCAGGCGGAGTCACGCTTATCGGCGCCCACTGCGACGGTGGCGCGGCGCCACAGCTCAGCTGCCGCCTCTACCTTCGGCGCGTTTAGCTCAATGCCAACGACCTGGGAGAAGGCCTTTTCTGCGGAACCACCGGTGGAGCGGCGGTGAGCCCACGCCTCATTCATCGCCTTCGTGGACGGGATGCGCTCACCCAGGGCCTCGGTCACTACGTGCTCGACCCAGCCCTCGACGAGCGCCAGGAGAGTCTCCAAGCGGGAAGCCGCGCCCGCATTGCGGGAGGTGATCCGCGGGGACAGGTCCATGCCTTGCAGCTTGTTCATCGCGTCCTGGATGGCCTGCGGGTCACCGGATTCCAGGTTGAGCTCGCGGGTAGCTTCCTCGATGTGGGAGGTATCGATAACCAAGCCCATGGCGTATTCCTCAACGGAGGAGACGAGGCGCTCGACCAACCACGGCACATGCTTGAACAGGCGCTGGCGGGCGGCTTCACGGGCGCCGATGTAGACGAGCACTTCCTGGCCCGGAACGTTGAGATCGCGCGCAATGGCCTGGATATTGTGCGGCAGGAGTGCGGTGGTGCCCGCGGGGGAGACAGGCAAGCCGAAGTCAGAACCGGTGAGCGCCTGCGCGGCCAAGTCACCCAGGGCATGGCCCAGCTTCATGCCGAAATTCATGCCGGACATCGAGTTCATCATCGAGGTCATCGGGCCCATCATCTCGCGGGCTTCCTCCGGCAGGGATTCGAGCTGCGCGGAGTTCATGTGCTCCGCCACTGGGGTGACCATGCGCTGCCACATCGGCAGAGTCTCATCCAGCCACTGCGCGGAATTCCACGCGGTGACGGTGCCGGACGCGGTGGGCAGAATCGTGGCATCATCTAGCCACAGTTCCGCCAGCCTCACGGCTTCCTGCACGGCGGTGCGGTCCTGCTCGCTGACCTCTTTATCGCGGGAGATTTGCTGGTGCGCGATGCGCTTGGCCAGGTCATAGTTGACCGGGCCGGAACCCTCCGGGGAGTTCATGGAGGAACCCATGCCGGAGAGCATCTGGCCGAACTGATTCAACAGGTCTCCTAGGCCACCGTTGCCCGCGCTGAAGCCGAAGGCACCGAACGGGTTCTGGTCGCGACGATCGTTGTCATCGTCATCGTCGTTATTGGGGAAGGAAAAACCGAATCCGTTGCTCATGGGGCCTAATCTACTAGGTTTCCTAGCGCGGATTCTAGGACCACGGCAACGCTGAGAGCGAACAAGCTCCACAAGGCTGTAGGCTGATCCTCCGTGAAAACTCCGCAGAACCCCCGAACCCGCCGCTTGTCCACCCTGACGTGGGGAGCCATTCCGGTGGTGTTGACGGGAGCCCTGCTCAGCGTCGACCACATCCCCGGCACCGACATCACCCTGTCGGTGCCCTACGCCGCCGAAGGACCAGGCCCTACCGTGGACACATTGGGTGAAGTGGAAGGGGAGCCGGTGGTCAACGTCGAGGCCCCGGAAACGTTCCAGCCGCAGGGGCATCTCAACATGACGACGGTCTCCGTGCGCACCAACATGACGCTAGCGCAGGCCGTCGGTCGGTGGCTTTTCACCGATGACACCATCGTCCCCATCGGCAGCGTCATCCCGCAAGGCAAGACGGATGAGGAAGTTCAGGAAGCCAATCAACAGGCTTTTACCCAGTCTGAGTCGGCGGCTACCGTCGCCGCCATGGACTACCTGCACAAGCCCGTGCGTATCGAGGTGGCTCAGGTGCTCGATGACAGCCCCGCTGCGGGCGCGCTTGACGACGCCGACATCATCACCGCCGTCAACGGCGACAAGGTCACGGAGCCTGGCCAGATACAGGAGAAGATCCGCGCTCTTAAGCCCGGCGATGAGGTGAAGCTGGGGATTATTCGCAAGGGCGAGGAAAAGACAGTCCCGGTGACCCTCGGCGCACACCCAGAGCACGACGACGTAGCTTTGCTGGGCATCCTCATGACCTCAGTGCCCACCGAAGACATCACCGTGGATTACAACCTACAGGACATCGGTGGACCGTCGGCCGGAATGATGTTTACATTGGCGGTGATCGACAAGTTGTCCGATGAGGATCTCACCGGCGGCCGGTTTGTTGCCGGCACGGGCACCATCGGTGAGGACGGCGAGGTCGGCCCCATTGGTGGCATCGTCCACAAGGTACACGCCGCGCAGGAAGCGGGCGCCGAGCTCTTCCTCGCACCTGCAGATAATTGCGCGGAGGCGGTCAGCCGTGGCACCGGCGACATGGTGGTGGCCAAGGTCCACACGCTGGATGACGCCATCACAGCCATGCACGACTTTGCAGAGGGCAAGCCCGTCGAGACCTGCGAAGGCTAGCCCTAAAGGAAGTTGCGGTCCTAGACCAAGCCAAGCTCCTTGAGGCGCTCTTCCGGATCGTCCTGGTCCGTGGAGATCATCTGCTGCATGATGAGGCCTTCGTCGTTGTCCACGACGGTGAGGATGGCCGTATTACCCAGCATGGACCAGCCCACCACGCGGTTGCCACTGTCCTCGATGACGCGGGAGCTGCGCAGCTCGGTGAGAACTTGAGTGGTCTGGGAAGCTTTGGTCTTGGACTTGAAGAACTGGAACTGTCCCACCTCGGAACCGGAGCAGTTGAAGGAATCCGTCACGCCGTTGGGATCGCAGCGGTCGAATTGAGCGAAGATCTCCTCCGGGACGAGCCCACCGAAGATCTCATAAGCCTGCTCCACGGAATCAGTGAATGTGCCGCTTGGTTCAGAGGACTCGCTGGAGTCCTTGTCTTTTCGGTCGGCGGAGCTGCGGGTGGAGGATTCTTCCTCCGCGTCCGAGCTGGTCTCAGTCTCGGATGCGGCAGGAGAGAGCGTCTCGGATTCCTCGGCAGTGGTTGCCGGGGCCGGCGCGCTGGATTTCTCCGCGGCTGCAGTGGTTTCTTCGCTTGCAGGAGCCGGCTCGGGGGAGGGCGCATCGTCCTTCCCACATGCGGTGAGCAGGCAGCCGGTGGCAAGCACGGCCGATGCTGCGGCGGTGAAGCGAGATGTCAAGCGCACGAGAGACTCCTCTATCGATTCCGTGCCCAGCCCCGAGAGCTGAGCGTTAATGGCCACTGCAGACTGAGTTTAGTCGATGAGAGGTTGAGCCGATTAGAGCATCTCCTCCGGATCTTGCTCCAATCCGTAGCGCAGGGCGGCGATGACCCCCGGTGCCACGTTCGGGCCGCCGCGCAGCTGAATATCGTCCTGCGCGAAGGGGCCAGCTTCTGCCAGTTCCTCCTCCGTGGGGCGCAGCTGAAGAAGCGTGAGTTCGGCGCCGTCCTCGTCGATATCCTCCGAATCGGCTGTGGAACTGCCGGCCATGGCGGTAGCCCGCAGGACTCCGGAGAAGAGGCGCGCGGGGCGGGCGTCGCCAAGCGCGGCGTCCGCGGTGTCCTTGAACATGATCTCCTGTGCCAGGATGACGCCGGCGATCTCCCGCGGCCACGCCAGCCGCGAGACGTAGTCCGCGAGGTGCTCCGAGCCCGGCTCGATGCCCTCCGGCAATTCCTGCACCACGAGGGTGAGGGGAGAGGAGTCGTCGACGTCACCGAGCTGTGCGGCCACCAGCTCAGTGGGGACGAGAGCAAAAAGGGTAGGAGGTGCATCCCAACCCTCGGCGTGGATGAAATCCACGGCCTCGCGCATGGCCTTGTTGAGCGCGCGGTGTACAGCGGGCTGGGAGGAAGGTTGGGAACTCATAAGCGTCCTTGTTCGTTGACGGTCATAGTGCTTCTCTAGACTAGAAGCTTGATACCTCTATATTCGCACGACACTTGATTGGAGCTGGAGTTGGCTTCCGGACTCAACCGACCCACCGCCCCGATGAAACGTCCGCCCAAGTTTCTCTCGTGGGTTGTCGCCATCATCGCGGTCCTCTTGTTCATTGGCCCCATGCTCGTGGGCTTCTACACGGATTGGAAGTGGTTCGGCGCGATTGAGTACCGCGGGGTCTTCACCAAGACCCTGATCATGCGCATCGTGCTCTTCGTCCTCTTCGGACTAGTGGCGGCGGCCGTCACCTACGTAGCGGGGCTCATTGTCTGGCGCGGGCGCGGCGATTCGATGGACATGGCGGATTTCAATTCCCCGGTTTATCAATATCGCAAATCCATTGAAAGCACGATGAGGGTCTTCCTCAAGGTCATCCCGGTCCTCGTTGGTGTTGTCTCTGGCCTGCTGGGCCAGGCAAATTGGCGCACCGTCATGCTCTTTCTGAACTCCCACGATTTTGGGGTGACGGACCCGCAGTTCAACCACGATCTCGGCTTCTACGCCTTCCGCCTGCCGGTGTGGTCGATGCTGGTCAGCGCTGCTTCCATGCTGGTTGCCGTGTGCTTCCTCATCGCACTCGTGGGGCATTACATTCTCGGTGGCATTCGCCTGGGTAACCGCGCCTCGGGTGTGCGTGGTTCGCTGTCGAAGTCGGCGCGCACTCAACTTGCCGTGACCGCCGGAATCTGGATGCTGCTTCAGGTGGCTGGATACTGGCTGGGCCGCTATGAGTTGCTGTATAACCAGCACTCGCTGTTTACGGGTGGTTCCTACACGGATATCAACGCCTACCTGCCGGCGAAGATCATTCTCATGATCATCGGCGTGTTCGTGGCCGTGGCGATTTTCTCTGCCGTCGTGATCAAGGACTTGCGCATCCCCGGCCTGGCCGTGGTGCTCATGGTGCTGTCTTCCTTGGTTATTGGTCAGGGCTGGCCGCTCATCATGGAGCGCTTCTCCGTGAACCCGAACCGCCAGGCTAAAGAGGCGGAGTCCATCTCCCGCAACATTGAGTCCACGCGTTTTGCTTATGGCCTCACCGATGACAAGGTGACCTACGAGGAGAACTGGGGTGCTGACGACGTCTCCGATGACAAGGTCGCCTCCGATGACTCCACCATTTCCAACCTGCGCCTGCTGGACCCGGACATTTTGGCGCCGACGTTCACCCAGATGCAGCAGCTGAAGAACTTCTATGGCTTCCCAGAAACGCTAGCCATGGATCGCTATGAAATCGACGGCGAGCTGCGTGACTTCGTGGTTGCCGCGCGCGAGCTGGACCCCAACGAGCTGCAGGAGAACCAGCAAAACTGGATCAACCGCCACACCGTGTACACCCACGGCAACGGCTTTATCGCCGCGCAGGCAAATACCGTCGATGAGGTGGCTCGTGACGCCGGCTCCGCCCGCGGTGGTTTCCCCATCTTCACTGTTGCTGACCTGCAGACCCAGGCGGGCAAGGACGCCGAAGGCGAGGGCGAGACCAAGAACGCTGAGGAATCCCTCGGCATCAAGGTTGACCAGCCGCGCACCTACTTCGGCCCTGTGATCGCTAGCGCACAGGATGGCATGGACTACGCCATCGTGGGCAAGACCGGCGATAAACCGGTGGAATACGATACCGATACCTCCACCTACACCTACGACGGTAAGGGTGGCGTAGACATCGGAAACATCGTTGACCGCACTGCCTACGCCTTGAAATACCAGGAGCTAAACTTCCTGCTCTCGGATCGTGTCGGCTCGGAATCCAAGCTGCTCTATGACCGCGATCCGCGCGAGCGCGTGGAGAAGGTCGCCCCGTGGCTGACCACGGATTCCTCCACCTACCCGGCGGTTATCGACGGCCGCGTCAAGTGGGTCGTGGACGGCTACACCACGCTGGATTCCTTGCCGTACTCGCAGCGCACCTCCCTGACGGAGACCACCCAGGACACTCAGAACCCGACGGGCACGACGCAGCGCTTGGTCAACGACCAAGTGGGCTACATCCGCAACTCGGTCAAGGCGACTGTCGACGCCTACGATGGCACCGTCGATCTCTACGAGTTCGACACCGAGGACCCCGTGCTCAAGGCGTGGGAGGGTGTGTTCCCGGGCGTCGTCAAGCCAGAGTCGGAGATCTCCGACGAACTGCGCCAGCACCTGCGCTACCCGGAGGACATGTTCAAGGTGCAGCGCAATCTGCTGGCCAAGTACCACGTGGATGACCCGGGCGTCTTCTTCAACAACGATGCCTTCTGGTCCGTGCCGGAGGACCCCACCGCCGGTGAATCTCAGGGACTGAACCAGCCGCCGTACTACGTGTTGGCAGCCGACCCGGAGACCAAGAAGCCGAGCTTCCAGCTCATCACTTCCTACCGTGGCCTGAACCGTCAGTTCCTCTCCGCACACATGGCGGTGTCCTCTGACCCGGACAATTACGGCAACATCACCGTGCGCGTGCTGCCGACGAATACCCAGACCCAGGGCCCGAAGCAGGCACAGGACGCGATGATGTCTTCCGACCAGGTGGCGCGTGACCGCACGCTGTGGCAGGGCTCGAATGACCTGAAGAACGGTAACCTCTTGGCGCTGCCAGTGGGGGATGGGGAGATCCTCTACCTCGAGCCGATTTACTCGCAGCGTAAGGGCCAAGAGTCCGCGTTCCCGAAGCTGCTGCGCGTGCTGGTGTCCTACAAGGGCCGTGTGGGCTATGCCCCGACCATCGGTGAGGCCCTGGACCAGGTTGGAATCGACCCGAAGGCCGCGCAGAACATCACGGAGATCGAAGGCGATACCGGCAAGGACGGTGACCAGGCTGGAAACACTGGCGGTGACAAGAAGGACGCGGCTGACTCCAAGGACTCCGACGCTTCCGCACCGGCCTCCGCTCCGAAGGCATCGAGTGAAGGCGAGGCTATCGACGCCATCAACAAGGCTCTCGATGGCGTGGACAAGGCTAAGAACGGTTCCTTTGAGGAGTACGGCAAGGCCTTGGACGAGCTGGACAAGGCAGTGGAGGAGTACCGCTCGCTGCAGTCTCAGTAGTAGCTCCACGTAGTCCAGAGAAATGGCGCCTGCCCAGGGGATTTGGGTAGGCGCCATGGCGTCTGTATAGTTACATGAGTCGCCGGCACACGGGGTAAAAATCCTAGTGATTAACCACAGTGTGCTGAAGCGCTTGATGTTCGGAAGTACATCTCGACGCGGGGTGGAGCAGCTCGGTAGCTCGCTGGGCTCATAACCCAGAGGTCGTAGGTTCGAATCCTGCCCCCGCTACCAACTTCCCGCCCCTACCAGTGGAAACACCGGTAGGGGCCTTTTCTGTTTTGTGCTGGAATCGCCATTTGGGGCTTTGAATCCTGCACCACGTAGGACTTCGCCGCTCCCCCCAAGCCATGCACTTAGAAAGTAAAATCTTCTCGCTGTACGGTATCGTCGGTACGCTCAAAGATCGAAGCGCAGGATTACAAGGACTACATTCTCGGCTTCATCTTCTATAAGTTCCTGTCCGACCAAGTAGAGCAGTTCATGCTCAATAACGACGCTGAATCGGAAGACCTGCCCGATGCGCTCGTTGAGACCGACACTGACACCGTGGCCCTGGTGCGTAACAACTTGGGCTACTTCCTCACTTACGAGAACCTGTACTCGACGTGGCGGGACATGGGTAACGACTTTTCCATCGCTCACGTGCGCGACGGCCTGGCTACCTTCAAGCGCAACATCGCCCCGGAGCACAAGCACGTCTTCGAGGGCATCCTTAACACCCTGGACACCAGCCTGTCGAAGCTGGGCACAACCGACGCTGCCCGTACCTCAGCCATCAAGAAGCTACTGGACCTTATCGATGACATCCCCACTGATGGCAAGCAGGGCTATGACGTGCTGGGATACATCTACGAGTACCTCATCGAGAAGTTCGCGGCTAACGCGGGCAAGAAGGCAGGCGAGTTCTACACCCCGCATGAGGTCTCGCTCATCATGAGCAACATCGTCGCTGACCACCTCAAGGACCGCGACGAGATTCAGATTTACGACCCGACCTCCGGCTCTGGCTCCCTGCTGCTTAACATCGGCCATGCCGTCGCCAAGCGCATGGGGGACCCAGACCGTATTAAGTACTTCGCCCAGGAGCTGCGCGAGAACACCTACAACCTCACCCGCATGAACCTGGTCATGCGCGGCGTGAAGGCGGACAACATCGTCGCCCGCAACGGTGACAGCTTGGCCCATGACTGGCCGATGTTCGACGAGTTCGACCCGGTACAGACCTACCAGCCGCTCTATGTGGACGCCGTAGTCTCCGACCCGCCCTACTCCCAGAAGTGGGAACCCGAAGGCAACGAGGCTGACCCGCGATTCGCACGGTTTGGTCTAGCTCCGAAGACCAAGGCCGACTACGCCTTCTTGCTGAATGAGCTGTTCCACGTCAAACCCGACGGTATCCTCACCATCGTCCTGCCGCACGGCGTGCTGTTCCGTGGCAGCTCGGAGGCCGACATCCGCCGCAATCTCATCGAGGCCAACCACATCGATGCCATTATCGGCCTGCCTTCCAACATCTTCTACGGCACCGGTATCGCGACCATCATCATGGTGCTCAAGCAAGAACGTGACCGCGATGACGTGCTGTTCATCGACGCCTCGCAGGGCTTCATCAAGCAGGGTAAGTACAACCACCTGCGTGCCCGCGACATCCAGCGCATCGTCGATGCCGTCCGCAACCGCGTTGACGTGCCACACTTCGCTAAGGTCGTGACCCGCGACGAGATTCGTGCCAACGACCACAACCTCAACATCCCGCGCTACGTGTCCGCCACCCTGCCGCCAGAGTCTGTAGACCTGTACGCCACCATGCACGGCGGCATCCCCACCAGTGAGATTGCCGCCTTGGAGCACTACTGGACCGCCCTACCGGGACTGCGTGAGGCGCTGTTCACCGAGAAGGTAGAAGGCTACGCGGAGCTGAAGACCGCCAACCTGCGCGAGACCATCGACAAGCACCCTGCAGCCCAGGCACTGCGTAACCAGGTTGACGCTGCACTATCCGACCTCCCGGAGAAGCTGCACGCGCTGCTGGTGGACGGCGCGGCCACCGTGCCCATTACCACCACCGAGGACCAGCTTAAGGCAGACCTGTTCGACCGACTCGACCCTGTACCGTTGGTTGATGCCTACGAGGGCTACCAGGTACTGCATGACAGCTGGGTCAAAACCGCCGGTGACCTAGAAGTCATCCAGACCGAAGGCTTCGATGCCCTGCGGGTCAACCACCCCGTGATGGAGTGGAAGACCAAGGAAAAGAAAAAGGTCTATGTCCAAATCGGATGGGACGGGCGCGTTGCTCCCAACGAGTTGGTGCAGACCTTCTACCTGGCGCAACAGAAGGACCAGGTAACGCAGCTAAGTCGCGACGTGGACACAGCTGTATCTGAGCTAACACAGCTTGTCGAGGGCTTAAGCGAAGTCGACAAGACCGACCTGACCGAGATACTTAACGACAAGCAGGACGCCTTCAAGAAGACCGAGCTGAACAAGGCCATCAAGGACCTGCCGAAGCTGGCCAAGGGCGAGACCTGGCCGGAGGACAGCACTGAGGCTGCCATGCTCAGCGCCAAGGCACTTATCGCCCAGCGGGACAAGCTCAAGAAGAACCTCAAGGCTGCGCAAGAGCAGTTGGAGAAAGACACCTACGCGACCATTGAAGCGCTTACCGAAGCGCAGGTCGATGAGGTGCTCACCGCCAAGTGGATTACTTCACTTATGGATGACCTGCGCGAAATCCCTGGTCACGTGCTTGCAGGCCTGGCCGGCCGCGTCCAGGCGCTGCACGACAAGTACGCCGTCGCGCTGACCGACCTCGACGTGAAGATTCGCGAGACGGAGCAAGAACTCGCTGGCCTACTGAGCGGGCTTACCGGCAACGCCGCCGACATGCAGGCCGTGGCTGCACTCCAGGAGCTGCTGGGCGGTGGTCGCGATGCATAGTCACAACGTGCCCGCACTGCGCCTGGAGGGCTTCGATGGTGAGTGGGAATTGAAAGCCATTGGAGACCTCAGCGAAAGGACTTACGGTGGCGGTACGCCATCTAGCGATGAACCGGGCTACTGGTCCGGGGACATCCCTTGGATTCAATCCTCTGATGTTGCGGAGCAGGGGGTCGCCCCGGTCGCCCCTCGTAAGCACATCACCGAGGAAGCTATTTCACGCTCTGCTGCTATGCAGATTCCTGCCGACTCTGTTGCAGTCGTCACTCGTGTTGGCGTTGGCAAGGTCTCTTTTATGCCGTTCCCTTACGCCACCAGCCAGGACTTTGTATCGCTATCAGACCTTTCCGGTGACCCTGAATACATCGCTCTTACTGTTAAGCGGCGTATGGAGGGACTCGCTGACCAGCTGCAGGGTAGCACCATCAAAGGTATCACGAAGACTGAGCTGTTCAATCAGGCTGTTTATTTCCCGCCCGCTCTCGAAGAACAGTAGGCCATCGGCGCTATCTTCACCAACCTCGACGATGCCATCAACCAGCACACCAAGAAGCACCAGGCCCTGCAGCAGGCCAAAACTGCTCTCATGCAACGGATGTTCCCGCAGGAGGAGGGGCAGACGGTGCCGGAGTTGCGGCTGGAGGGCTTCGACGGTGAGTGGAAGACGACAACACTGGGTGAACTCGGCTCGTTCAAGTCAGGCGTCGGATTCCCGGAACGTGAACAAGGCGGGGAAGCAGGCCTACCTTTCTACAAGGTATCGGACCTCTCCGCACCAGGGAATGAGCTGCAACTGCGCTCCGCCAACCACTATGTGACGGAGGAACAGATTGTTCGTAATCACTGGGTGCCTGTAACAGCTGTACCTGCGATTCTGTTCGCCAAGGTTGGTGCTGCTGTCTTCCTAGGGCGCAAAAGACTCGCTACCGATACATTCCTCCTCGACAACAATCTCATGGCGTTTTCCTTGGACACCAAATCTTGGGATGTTCAGTTTGCCGATACCTACCTCAAGACGGTGGACCTGACCCGATTCACTCAGAGCGGTGCTTTGCCGTCACTGAACGCCCGTCACTTGGCAGAGGCGGCGGCTACCATTCCACCCACCCTTGAAGAACAACAGGCCATCGGTGCAGTGTTCACACGGCTGGACACGCTCATTGCTACCGAGGCCAAGTACATCGAGTCCCTTAAGCAGGCCAAGGCGGCGCTGCTGCAACGGATGTTCATCTAAGGAGCAGCTATGACCACACCATTTCGTTCTGAGGCTGAGTTCGAGGCGGTACTCATCGACCTGCTAACCCGCCACGGCTGGAGCAAGGAGTTGCTGCGCTTCCCGACAGAGCAGCAGCTCATCGACAACTGGGCGAACATTCTTTACGCCAACAACCGGGGCCGTAACCTGCTTGGCGACGTGCCGCTCACCGAGGGCGAGATGGCGCAAATCATCGAGCAGGTCAACAACCTGCGTACGCCGCTGGCGCTCAACGAGTTCATCAACGGTAGCACCGTGACCATTACCCGAGATGCACCGCAGGCCGCCAACTTCGGCTCTGAGGTTAGCCTGAAAATCTACGATCGCCTAGAGATTGCCGGTGGCCAGTCGCGCTACCAGATTGCCGTCCAGCCGCGCTTCCAGACCGCCAATGAGCTGCTGCCCACCCGACGTGGCGACTTGATGCTGCTCATTAACGGTATGCCGGTCTTCCACATCGAGCTGAAGCGCTCCGGCGTGCCGGTCTCCCAAGGTGCGAACCAGATAGCCAAGTACGCCCACGAGGGCGTCTACCAGGGAATCTTCTCACTGGTGCAAATCTTCGTCGCCATGACCCCAGAAGAGACGATCTACTTCGCCAACCCGGGCGCAGGCAAGTTCAACCCGGACTACTTCTTCCACTGGGCAGACTTCAACAACGAGCCGCGAATCCGGGCTATCTGGAGCGCTGGGTCGTGCGCGCGGATGAAGTTAACCCGGACGGCGACGTCGCGCTGTCGCAGCAGGCGGTCGACGAGTTCGTGATGGCGCCGTGCGTCCGCTGCGGTTCGGAGCTGCTCAAGCCGGACGTCGTCTACTTCGGCGAGCCGGTTCCGGTGGAGCGGCGGGACGCCGCGCGTGCGCTGCTTGCGGACTCGCGCTCGCTGCTTGTCGCCGGTTCGTCGCTCGCCGTGATGAGTGGCTATCGCTTCATGCTCGACGCGCTCAAGCAGGGCAAAGAGGTCTCTGTGGTGAACGGCGGCCCCGGACGCGGCGACCCGAAGGCGACGACGCTGTGGCGCACGCAGGTAGCGCCGGCTTTTGATGAGCTACTGGATCTGCTTGATGTGTAAGGCTGGGGTACGGCAGGCCTAAAGCTTCTCGAAGTACATGACTGCGGTGTCGGTGTTTTTCTCTGGTGCCGGGGGATCGGTCTGCTTGCCTCGCCACAGGGGGCTGATGCCTGGCATGAACCAGGCGAGCAGGGCAACGAGAACCGCGATGACGATGGCGGCGGGAGTTGCATATTCGAGCGGCACGAACCAGTATCCGGCCGCGCACAAGGCGATGATGATGCAGACCCACAAGGGGACTAGGACGCCGAGGTTGAGCCGCCGCGTGGCGCGGTATTCGGCCCAGTCTTCGCCGGGGAAGCGAGTGCGCGCTTCGGAGCGAATCCGACGCGCGGTCTTGTGCTGTTGCAGCACCGAGGCGATGAGGGTGAAGGCCACGCCGGCGCCTGCAACGAGCATGTCTGCGGTGACGGCTCCATAAGCTGCAATCGCGAGCGCGAGAGACAGCGCAAGGCGCTCGGAGACGCTGAGAGGTAGCCCACGCGTGGGGTCTACGTCGGGATACAGATTTTTGAAGGCGCTGGTAGACGACGATGTCATGACCGAATGAGGGTGTCCTTTGTTGGGGGTTGCTTACCTAATCTAGATTAGTATAGCCTATACAAAACTGCTTAGGTATGTGTAGCCTAACTTCTGATTCTTTTTGTTCATCGCATCAATACTTCATGAGGACTCTCTCCGTGATTCTCCGTCGAATATTGGGCACTCTTGCTGCCAGTACTCTCATCGCACTCCCTTCGGTCGCGCTCAACGCTCCTGTCGCCTCGGCTGCCGGCACTTGCTCCTGGAATTGGGGCATTAAGCAGTCCTACCGAAGCTATATCCAAGGCCAAGTCGCCAAGGGCCAGTGGGAAACGGACGGCATTGGTTTTACCGGTTCCGAAACCGGCGCAGACGGTGCTTTTACCTTCACTCCGGGCAAGGCTTCCGTAAACGGCGATACCGTCACCGTCCCCTTCGGCGGCGTCATCCACTTCACTGGACACAACTACGGCGGCGACGATCTGTTGGATATGACGCTGACAGACTGGCAGATTCAGGCCTCCGGCAACCGGGCGGCGATCGTGGTGGATTACGTCTCTTATGAATCTGACATGGTGGATAAGTCCGCACGCGGCCCGCAGATTACCGGCGATAACGTGGTCATCGCGGGGATCGATCTAGATCAACCCGTCGACGCGTCCGCGCACACGCTCGACCTTTCCGGCGACGTCACGCTCACCGACGAAGGACACAAACTCTTCATTGCCTATGAGTCGGGACAGTCGATGGACCCCTCGTCAGGGACCGTGGCCACGGATGGCAGCTGCGGCGGGTCCTCTGGCGGTTCAGGCAGCGGTTCGAAGTCCTTGGGGACAATCTCGGGCACGTTTACTGGTCGCAATGCAGAAGCCATGGCGATTCTGAAGGAAACGAACGACACCATGAATGGCCTGACCACCTTCATGGGCAACACGGAGTCCTTCCTAGACCAGCTAGAATCCTTCCGTTCTCGCACGGAAGCCGCCACGGGCACGACCACCAGCACTACCACTAGCACCACGAGTGGTTCAGGCGCGTCGGGAGCCAACACTTCGGGCACCGCGAGCCCTTCGGGTGCTTCGGGTAGTACTTCGAGTACTTCGGGTACTTCCGGCACTACTGGTGCTACTGGAACCACAAGAACCGCGCGGCCACAGGACCCCGGGTCCGCGGCTAGTGATGGGCAGTCAGAAACCTGCGTAGCCACGGGCGTGCAGGCTGCGACCGCCGAGTGGGGTGTCAAGAAGTCCTTCCAGTCGTATATCACCGGCTCCATCGCCAAGGGCGCCTGGACGCTCGACGGCGTAGGGTACGACAACTCGCGTTTCCAGTTCACGGGCACCGGCGGAGATGTGGATACTGCGGCGCAGTCAGGTTCCATCCGCTACGGCGGCGCTATGCATTTTACCGGCCACAACGGAGTCCTCGATCTCAATATCGCGAACCTGGAAGTCCGGTTCAACGGGACGAGCGGTCAACTCATCGCCGACGTGCGTTCCTCCAACATGGAGGGCGAGCGCAAGGACTTTGGACGCACGGTGCTCGGAGACGTGTCGTTTAGCCTGCTCGACGTGAGTGACTCCGCCGTCGACGGCGAAGCCACCGTCACGCTGACCGCAGCGGGCAATGATGCGTTCGCGAATTTCTATGAGCCGGGCACGACCCTTGATCCGCTTTCGTTGCATGCACAACTTGGCGGATCCGGGGACTGCGCCGGGGCGAGCGGAACTACGGCACACACTGGTGCGGCGACGACCTCCGGCGGTCAGAGCGCTGCGGCGGCAAAGCGGGCGGCATCGGAAAGCTCTGCGGGAGACGGCCCGCAGGCCGCGGCCGGCACGAGCACGTCTGGTTATGAAGACGGCAGCGGCAACTTCCAGATCAAGAAGGCCGCGGCCGCGGGCTCCTCGCCGGAGGCGAGCACGTGGCTCCTGCTGCTTATCGCAGGCCTCGCCATCGCCGGCGGTTCCATGGGCTCCGTCGTCCTGCGCAACCCGGCGTAGCGCACCCCTTGTTACCCAAGACTTGAGAAAGGATACGTTTCGCATGAAACGACTTTTGGTGGCGTTGGCGTGTGTCTTCGCCCTCACAGGGTGCGGCGTCCAAGGCGCCTATGAATCCCAAGACGCGCAGCTGCGCGACGCCCTCCCAGACGCGCAGTCGGCCAAAGACCCGCGCTCGTTTACGGGTGTGTCGAATGTGACGGACTTCGAGGATGTCGTCGCGGTGGCGGAGTCGCCTACTCCCGCGCTGCCGGTAGAGCTCACGGATGCTGACGGCTACGACGTCTCCGTTACGGATGTGTCCCGAATCGTGGCATTGGATCTCTACGGTACGTATACGAAAACCCTCGAGGGCCTAGGGCTTACGGACAATATCGTGGGTCGCACGGTGTCGTCGACGGAAAACGCTATCGCCGATCGCCCCGTCGTGACCCAGGGCGGACACAACATCAACGTGGAAGCCGTGCTCGAACTCCGGCCCACGCTGGTCATCGTCGATCATTCGATCGGCCCACGCGACGCCATCGACCAGATTCGCGCCGCAGGGGTGACCACCGTGGTCATGGAGCCGAAACGCACCATTGACTCGGTGGCCGAGGACATCACAAACCTGGCCGCGGTCGTGGGTCTGCCAGACGAAGGCGAAACGCTGGCCAACCGCTCCGTCGAAGAAATCGAAAAAGATAAGGCGGCCATCGCAGACATCGTGCCGGAGGAGCCAATGCGCATGGCGTTCCTCTACGCGCGCGGCAACGGCGGCATCTTCTTCATCATGGGAGAAGGCACGGGTGCCAAGGACCTCATTGAGGGTGTGGGCGGCGTAGACCTCGGCACCGAATACCACCTCTCTTACGCCGAACCTGCCAACGCCGAATCTTTGGCAAAGATTAACCCTGAGGTCATCATCATGATGACGGGCGGCCTGGAGTCGACCGGCGGCGTCGAAGGCCTCCTCGAGCGCCCCGGCATTGCACAAACCACCGCGGGCCAAAAGCAGCGGATCGTGACCATCCCAGACGGGCAATCGCTCGCCTTCGGGCCCTTGACCGGACAGACCCTTCTCAAACTTGCGCAGGCAATCTATGACCCAGACAATGCTTAAACCGGCGGCCCCCACGGAGGTTTTCGCTCGGCGCTCCCGCCTGCGGGTTGGTGTATTCGTATCGCTTGGGGTGCTGCTTGGTGTCGCCTTCATCCTGTCGCTTGCGCTGGGGCAGTACTACGTCGCGCTGGGTGACTTGGTGCAGATTATGGCCGCGGGCCCTGGCGGTGGCTTGACGGCCAACGTCGTGTGGCAGATCCGCCTGCCGCGCATTCTGCTCGGTTTCTTGGTCGGCGCGTGCTTGGGAGTGGCGGGCACGCTCATGCAGGCCGTGTTCGCCAACCCGCTGGCTGAGCCCTCCATCGTGGGCGTGACCTCCGGTGCCGGTGTAGGCGCGGCCGTGGTAATCGTCTTTAATATCTCCGTCCTGGGTACCTTCACGGTGCCGCTCGCGGCGTTTGCTACGGCGCTGCTGGTTACCGCGCTGATCTACCAGTTGGCGCGCTCACGAGGGCGTGTGGCGGTGGTCAATCTGATCCTGACCGGCATTGCTATCAACGCGGTGTGCAACGCCATCATCTCCTTCATGATGTACCTGGCGCCTACCGCGAACCGCGAGCAAATCATCTTTTGGCAAATGGGTTCGCTCAACGGTTCCCAGTGGAAACACGTGTGGGTGGGCCTCCCCATCGCCCTCCTCGGGATGGCCATTGCGCTGCGTCTTGGCCGCCAGCTAGATGTGCTCGCGCTGGGCGAGCGCGCCGCGGAACACACTGGCGTCGACGTCAAGCGACTGCGCATTATCGCCATCGCTGCCTCGGCGATCCTTACCGCCGGCGCAGTTGCTTTCGCCGGACTTATTGGGTTCGTCGGCCTTATCGTGCCGCACCTGCTGCGTACGATCATCGGCCCAGAAAACAGGGTCTTGCTGCCGGCCTCTGCGGTGGCGGGCGCCGTACTCATTGGCTTTGCCGACGTCGCTGCGCGCACGCTCATTCCTTTCGCCGACCTTCCCATCGGTATCTTTACCGCGCTCGTGGGTGGCCCCACCTTCTTCGTGCTGTTGCGCCGGATGATGAAGAAGGGAATGCATTGATGATTAACGTTGCGAATCTTTCCGTTTCGATCGGCGAGCGGAACCTGCTTTCCGATGTCTCCTTTGTCGCCCGCCCAGGGGAGGTCACCGGCCTCATCGGCCCGAATGGTGCGGGCAAGTCCACGCTGCTGGCGGCCATCGCCGGCGATATTGATTACACCGGTTCCGTTTCCCTCGTGGGGCAGGATCCGGCGGTGTCCTCCCCAGGGGCGTTGGCCCGTGCGCGTGCGGTGATGCTGCAGGACGTTACTGTGTCCTTCCAGTTTCTCGTGCGTGATGTAGTGGCCATGGGCCGGCGCCCTTGGGAGGGCACCGCCAGGCAGGCCGAGGACGCCGCGATCATCGACGCAGCGCTTGCGGCGGTGGATGCGACGCACTTGGCCGGCCGCGATATTGCCACGCTCTCTGGCGGGGAGCGTGCGCGTGTGGCGTTGGCCCGTGTACTGGCGCAGCAGACCCCGGTGATTCTTCTCGATGAGCCGACTGCGGCGCTGGACATCCGCCACCAAGAACAAGTCTTGGGATTGGTGCGCTCGATCGCGGCGCAGGCTGGAGTGGCGGTGCTGGTGGTACTCCACGATTTGGGCGCCGCTGCGGCCTATTGCGATCACATCGTGTGCCTAGCAGACGGGGCAGTTGCCGCCGCCGGCCCGGTGCGCGAGGTCTACACCGACGAGATTTTGTCGCAGGTCTATCGCTGGCCCATCCAGGTGAGCAAGGCAGACGGCCACATCTCAGTCCATCCCGCGCGATGTCAGGTCGCCGATCCCGAGCAGTCTTTTGTCGATCTACTTAAGGAGTCTTAACTCATGCGTATTGTCTCTTCTTCTCTCGCGCTGGCGCTGACCGCCTCGGCGCTGACCGTTCCGGCAGCCTTTGCTGCCGATGCCCCCACCTGCGCCCCTGGCCAGACCCTGGAGACCCGCATTGTCTCCGGAACTGTGAATTGGGGCATCAAGGAATCTTTCCGCAACTACATCACCGGCCCCATCGCGAGGGGTGGGTGGACCACGTCCGGCGCGGTAACGCAGGACGAGGGTAACAAAGGCGGAGCAGACTTTCAGTTCCACTTCGAGGTGGATCCTTCTGCGTCCTCGGTGAGCCTGGGCGAAGACGGCACCGTCACGAAAGCCGATATTCGAACCAAGGATTCGACGCTGGAGTTTGAGGGCCACCACGGTGCGCTGTACACCAAGATGCTCTCGCCTTATGTCCTCACGGAGGCAGGGCAGGCAAAGGCGGGCACGTCCTACGAGGGCTACTACGTGCCGGGCAAGGGCATGACGGAATACACCCCGGAGGACCGCACGGAAGAAAACAAGAAGTCGGGCACGGATACCTTCGCTGAGGGCAATGCCGCATGGTCGAAGGACGGCGATATGCTCACGCTGAATGCGACCGACGTGACGTACAAGCCGAAGGCGGGTACCTACTACGATCGCGAGTCGAAGATCCAGCACATCGAGGGTATCGACGTGATCTTCATGGGCATGTACAACGAGAGCTACAAGCCGGAACTTGATGATGCACAGGTGACCTTGAAGACCGCGTCCGAGTGTGTGGGTCCTGCCGATGAGGGCACCGAGACCACCCCAGGGGAGCAGGACGAGCCGGGCCGCGACGAGCAGGGCAAGGACCAGGCAGGAGACCAAGGAAAGACTCCTGAGAAGGACCCAGAGAAGAAGCCGGAAAAGGGGCGGGATCAGAACCAAGGCGGCACGGATAACAAGGGCGAAGAAGGCTCTTCTTTTTCCAACGTGTGGAATATCGTGTTGGCGCTGACCGCTCTGGGCGGCATGTTTGCGGTCATCGGCGGCGCCATCGTGCAGTCCGGCGTTCTTAATCCCCTGCTGGCGCGCCTGCGTTAGCGAACCTGCACGGGTCTATTCCGAGTCGGCGTGACCCGCGTTGGCAAGGGCGTGGCTTTGGGCGTCGTGAGGATTGTCCAGGGTGGGGGAGAGCTGTTTGAGCACCATGCGCACGATGGCGCGCACGCGCTTGTCCATGGGCATATCCATGTGTGAGACGACGGCGCGTTTGTCGACGTCTTGCACATAGACATTGCGCACCGTTCCGTCGGGAGTGTCGCCGGGATCCAAGAAACAGGTTTCCGGCGGCACGACGATGGAGTCTTGCTTAGTGGCCACGCACGTGTAGCTCACACCGGGGGCCAGGTCACCGTTGCGGTTGAGCTCCTCCAGCGTCGCGCTGCCCACGATTTGTTCCATGCCGGCTGGGCCGAAGTAAGCGTCGATGATGGAGCGCATGACGTGTTCTTGGCGGCGGCTGGAAATCAACGAGCTGACGATTCCACCTTGGGTGGTGCCGTGGTTGGGCGCCGACAGGCAGATGATGTGGCGCACGCGGTCCACCGCATCGTGGTTATGCATCCAGTAGCGGGCGACGATACCGACTTGAGAGTGTCCGATGAGCACGACCTGTTCCGCGCCGGTGACGGCTTGGACCGCGTCGATATACGCGCCGACCTGATCGGCGGAGGCGGCGATGGGGCCGGTGGCGCGGGCGCCATAGTCCGGTGCGAACACGGTCCAGCCGTCCTCGCGCAGCTCGGAGCCGAGCAGCTGCCATACGCCTTTCGTATCCGTCGTCCCGTGGATGAGAATGATGGGCCATGGGTGGTCTTCATCCGGGCGCGCTGCCCAGTCGTCTTCGAAAACGCCGCGTGGCTTCAGGCGTGCGCCGAGCGGTAGCGATGCCAGGCGTGCCGCGGTCTCTGCCTCGTGGTCGTCGCCTGCGGACCCGCGTGGATGGCGAAAGTCGAGGTCGAAGAAGCTGCGGCGCTCGGCACGCAATAGCTCGGCGATTTCGTCGGCCACTTCCTCGCGCAAGGCGTTAGCGGGCGCAGGGGTGGTAATGCCGTGGCGCGGAGAGTCTGAAACTTGTTCCGCCGCCGGTGTCTCCGGCAGGCCTTCGGTGGCGTCGTAGCTGACGGAAGGGGGAGTCGGGTCTGAACGCCAGAACCGCCCGAGTCCCTCGGAGATGAGGGTTTCGAGTTCTTTGAGCGGTTCTTTGAACGAATCTGTTGCCATAACTCTCATCCTATTTCGTGCCGCGATACATTAATTTTTCGGAATTATTAGTGGTAACGGTGATATTTCGCGGGATCGCGGGAGAAAGTTCTCGTTCCCCCTTGACCATCCAACTAAAGGTTTATAAACTAAGCCTTGCCTAATCACGGGCGGTTGCTTACTAGGAAGGTCGCGCTC
Source organism: Corynebacterium sp. HMSC055A01 (assembly GCF_001809405.1). Taxonomy (NCBI): domain Bacteria; kingdom Bacillati; phylum Actinomycetota; class Actinomycetes; order Mycobacteriales; family Corynebacteriaceae; genus Corynebacterium; species Corynebacterium sp. HMSC055A01. The sequence goes on from NZ_KV797591.1 coordinate 170,009, forward strand.
CACTTCCTTCTTACGGTAAGTGCCGAAAGATTAGTCATGGGGAGAAGGCCCGTCAGCGCGCAGCTGACGGGCCTTCGTTTATCTCTGGAAGTGGTAGTTGGGGGACGAGCCCAAATTCCTGCGCCTACCGGCGTGCTCGCGAGCTTTCGCTACGTCTTTTCTTCCCCCGCGCGCCTGCGCATGGAAGTCTTCGGCGGCCTCGCCGTCGCCCTCGCGCTTATCCCCGAGGTCTTAAGCTTTTCGATCCTGGCGGGGCTGGATCCACGCGTTGGACTCTTCGCGTCCGTCATCATGGCAATCTCCATCTCCTTTACTGGTGGTCGTCCTGCCATGATCTCCGCCGCGGCCGGCTCGGTCGCGTTGGTCATTGCTCCCTTGTCTGCCTCCCACGGTCTGCAGTACGTCCTCGCGGCGGTGCTGCTGGCGGGAGTCCTGCAGATCGTTCTCGCTTTCCTCGGGGTCGCCAAGCTCATGCGTTTTATCCCGCGCTCCGTTATGACTGGCTTCGTCAACGCGTTGGGCATCATGATGTTTACCGCGCAGCTGCCGCACCTCATGCACGTCCCGTGGATCGTCTATCCCCTCGTGACGCTCGGTGTGGTCATCATGCTTCTGTGGCCGAGGCTCACGGAGGTCGTCCCCGCCCCGCTCATCACGATCCTCGTCATCACAGTGCTCGTCGTCGTCTTCCGCTGGGACATTCCGGACGTCGCGGACCAAGGCGAGCTACCCACGAGCCTGCCGGGCTTCGTTTTCCCTGACGTGCCGCTCACGCTCGACACGCTCACGCTCATCGGCCCGTACGCGGTAGGCGTGGCCCTCGTCGGCCTCATGGAGTCGCTGCTCACAGCCAAACTTGTCGACGACATTACGGACAGCCACTCGGATAAAACGCGCGAGTCCCTCGGTCAGGGTATTGGCAACGTCCTTGCGGCGAGCATCGGCGGCATGGGCGTGTGTGCGATGATTGGCCAGACGATGATTGGCGTCAAAGCTTCTGGTGCTCGCACGCGCCTGTCGAGCCTGCTCGCTGGCATCTTCCTCCTCATTCTCATCCTTGTGTTGGGCGATACCGTGGGTGCGATTCCCATGACTGCGCTTGTCGCCGTCATGATCCTCGTCGCCGCGGACACGGTGGATTGGCACTCGGTGCGCACCATCCACCGCATGCCGCTGTCGGAAACGCTGGTCATGCTCGTGACGGTTGTGGGGACATTGGTTACTCACAACCTGGCGGTCGGCGTCATCGCCGGCGTGCTCACGGCCATGATTGCGTTCGCGCGTCGCGTCGCGCACCTCACCCAGGTCGAGCTCGTTGCTTCCGATGCCACCCGCGCCGCGTACCGCGTCACCGGCCAGCTTTTCTTTGCTTCGTCCAACGACCTTGTCTATTCCTTTGACTACACGCTGGGAGTCTCTGAGGTCGATATCGACATGTCGGCTGCGCAGGTATGGGATGCCTCGACTGTGGCGACGCTGGATGCGGTGCGTGAGAAATACGCGCAGCGCGGCGTGACCGTGGATATTCGGGGTCTTGATCCGGTCAGTCAGCAGCGCCTCGACCGGCTCTCGGGCAATTTGGGGGACTAAAACCTGGGGGAGAGATGTGCGCTGAGCATGGGGGTGCGACGATTAGTCATACTTTCGGTCGAATATGCGTCACTGTGGGCATGAAGTATGGCATAGGTCTTGATATGTAAGGCTTGCCTTGTTTAGACTATCCACATTAAGGTTAGGCAAGCGTTACTTAATCAGGAGGAATTTGGCCATGACCGTTGCCATGACCACGACGCCGCTTTCGCAGATGCTGCGTGAGGAAACCGCGCGAGCGCACGCCAGCGCAGAGGGCTCAGATTTTATGACCCGCTTGATGGCGGGTGAGCTCAGCGCAGAGGCACTCGCCACCTTTACTGGGCAGTTGTGGTTTATCTATGAGGCGCTTGAGCGCGCGGTCCGCACGGTAGCGGATACTCGCATCGCCGGAGCGGTGGCCGACCCCCGGTTGGAACGCCGCGATGCGCTGGAACTCGACCTCGCGGAAATGTACGGCCCGCAGTGGCGCGACGAGGTGCGTATCCTTCCCGCCACCGCACGCTACGTTGCGCGCCTGGAATCGCTCGATACGCCGGGATCGGAGCCCCGGGTCGTTGCTCACCACTACGTGCGCTACCTTGGCGATATCTCGGGTGGGCAGGTTATTGCCGCGCGCCTGGGGGCTCTCTACGGTATCGACCCGGATGCGCTCAATTTCTATAACTTCGCGGCGATTGGCAAGATTCCGCCCTACCGCAGCGCGTACCGCAAGGCGCTCGACGAGCTCGCGCTTTCTGATGCCCAGCGTGCCGCTCTCATCGCCGAGGCACAGGCCGCCTTCGCGTGTAACTCGGCAGTCTTCGCCGAGCTAGCGAAGCTGTATCCGGGCGCAGCGTAGCGCCGGGTTCACTATTTCCTCTCTTCCCCCTTCTTGTTTTATCTGTATTTCTAAAGTGACCTGGAGGTCTGTCGCGTGAAGAAAATCTCTTCTGCTTCTCTCGCATCTGCTCTTATCGTCTCTGCAATGGCTGTTCCGGCTACTGCTGCAACGCAGGACCTGACGGCGGGTACATTCGCCTGGCCCATCAAGACCTCATTTATGGAGCATCTTGCTGGCCCAATGGCAGCTGGCCGTTGGACGACCACGGATGGGGCGACGTATAAGGACAATCAGCTGCTCTTTCCGGTCAACGTCGCTGAGACGACGTTAGATGCGGACGGCAACGGCACCATCGTCCTTGACGGTTCGGCGCATATCGTGGCCTACAAAGGCCTGGGCGCGGGCGGCTCGGCCGGCCTCGATCTCACCTACTCAGATCTCAAGCTGCAGGTGCAAGGCACGAAGGTCGAGCTCGTTGGAGACTACGTTTTGTCCGGGGATCCGGGCGATAAGGGCGCGCAGGTCGACAGGGATGGCGATGATGACGTGCTGGTCACGTTCACCCTCGATGCCCCCATCGCGGTTGGGACCGATGTGAGCGCGCAGGATCGCCAGGCCACCGCGGGTGCAGGCCTGGAGGGCTCGCTACTGCGCTATAAGGAAGGTCAGATACTTGAGGGCGGCGACGTTGATCTCGTGCTGGACTTCGCTGATGGCAAGGATGCCGGGGTAGTCGAGGGGCATAAGTCGACGGGACTTGCCCGGGCTTCCGCGCAGTTGGGAACGCTGAGCTCGGAGGAACCGTCGAGCGAGGGTATCGGCATCCTCGTGGGGGTGATTGCGGGCGTTGTGGCGCTCGTGGGTACCGCGGTGGCAGGGATGCCTTTGGTGCTTGATGCGCTCAAGCGGGCGGGCATCCGACTCTAGTTCGATTGCTTCCGTTTGTGTGGATTCGGGCGTTGATCAGGTTGCGGTAACTTAGGTTACCGTGACCAAAATTGTCTTTGGCCTGCATGTTTGGGAACCCTAACCTAGCTAGCGGCATTTTTGAATATCTGTATTATGGGAGACTATACCGCCGGAAACCCGTTGGATAGCCGTCGGAAAAGACAGAAATTTACCTATTGAACAGGTACCGAAAGGCAAGGATATTCAATGAACGAGAAGCTGCAGAGCCTGCTGAACGCACAGGTTATTAACGAGCACGGCGCCGCCCTCATCTACACCCAGCTGGCCTACGAGATGGATGATCTTTCCTTCCCGGGCATGCGTGACTGGTTCTACGCTCAGGCTGCGGAGGAGCGCGAGCACGCTCAGAAGTTTGCCAACCACCTCCTCGCACGCGGTTACCGCGTGGAGCTCACCGATGTCCCGGTTCCGTCTGTGAAGGCCGCGACCCCGCTCGACGCTTTCGAGGCTGCCTACGCACACGAGCAGAAGGTCTCCGAGCAGATCCGCGAGATCGCTCGTACCGCTGATGAGGTGAAGGACCTTGAGTCCCGCCAGATCGTGAACTGGTTCCTCGACGAGCAGATTGAGGAAGAGGACACCGTCACCGAGATTATTGACCAGATCAAGCTCGTGGGCAACGATGGCTCCGGCCTCCTGCGCATCGACGCCACTCTGGGCTCCCGCGCAAAGTAGTCACGCGTGGCCATCAAGGCCTAGCTAATACACAAAGGTCAAGGGACAGTGACCATGCGGTAACAAACCCATCAAGATTGTCCTAATATCTCCCACCAACCCCATGGTTGGTGGGAGACTGCGTTTTATATGTCTATGAAGCAGAAAACCTGGACCGTGGTCGTGCTCCTCGCGCTCGCCGTCGCCTTGGGCGTCGGCATGGCGTTGAGCAGTACGCACGTTGCGCTCGGCACTTTTCTGCTTGGTGCGGCACTCATGCTGGGGCCCTTCGCGGGGGCGGGTCTCTTTCTTTTTGCTGCGCTCATCGCGGTGAGCCTGCCGCAGAAGTCCATTGCGTCAGTCGGCGGCGCGCTCGTGCTTGCCGCCGTGGGCTTGGTGATCTTCACGCCGCTCGGCATCATTCCGGACGCCATTGTGCCGCTGTATGCAGGAGGCGCGGCGCTGGGTGCCGTGGCGGTGCTGCTCGTGCCCACGGGGCTGCCCGGACGCTTGTTCCGTTTCTAGAACTCTGTCGTTTTGGGACGAGTCTGCGCGGCTTTCCGTAGTCTGGATGTATGTCGACGTATCTTTTCGATTTCTACGGAGTCTTGCTCCGTCATCGCCCACCGGAGCCGAAGGAGGCGCTGCTACGTCTCGTCGGTGCCGAGGATCCGGCCGCTTTTTGGACGGCGTATAACGAATTGCGCCCGGCCTATGACGCGGGCGTGGTGAGCGACGAACGCTGGTGGCGCCAGATGCAGGTGCGCCTAGGCCTTCCGGACTTCGATATCTCTGAGGCCGTCGCTCAGGACTTCGAGCCGTGTACGGCGCCGGACCTCGACGTCGTGGGGTCGCCCAGGAGTTGCTTGGCGCGGGCAATGCGGTGGGCGTGCTGTCCAATATTCCGGTGGGACTCGGTCGTATGGTGCGCGAGCGCAACGACTCGTGACTCAAGGAATTCACCGCCGTGGTGCTCAGTGGCGAGATTGGCGTGGTCAAGCCCGACAAGCGGGCCTTCGACGTGGCGATGGACGCGTTGGGTGCGAGTGCGAAAGACACACTCTTTATTGATGACACCCAGGGCAACGTCGACGCAGCACGGGCGGCAGGGCTGCGCGGGTATCTCTACGACGGCAACCTTGCCGAACTGCGTGCGGAGTGCGGGCTGGCCTAGGCGGCGCGCACCTTCGCGGTGTTCAGCTCAAGCGGCGTGCGCAGGAGCGGGTCGAGCGCGACGGCGCGGGCGATGGAGCGGACGATCTCCTTGTGGTTGGGGATCATGCGCAGCTCCGTCGCGGACGCGAGATCGGGGTCGAGCTCGCCGCGTGCGGCCGAGGCAAAGAGCTTCGGCGCGGTGGGCACGTCGTAGAAGGCGGAGCCGGCGATGACCACGGTGTCGGGGCGGTGGGCATCGATAAGCTGGGCCGTAAGGCGGCCGAGGTCGGAGGCACGCTGGGCAAGGACCGAGGGGGCATCGGCAGCCTCAGCGAGACGGGGCGCAAGCGCGGCGTTGACGAGGGTGTCGCGTGGGTCGGCGCCGTCGAACTGTGGGAGCTCGATGGAGGCAACGCCGTCCTCATCGGACAGGGCGGCGCCAATCGAGTCATCCGCGAAGAGGACGAGCGTGCGGGCTTCGTCGCCGAGAGGAGCGGCCTGCGTCTCCGAAGCGAGGATGGCGGGCACGGCCGGGGTGACAGTGACGGGGACGCCGAACTGGAAGTCGAGGCGTCCTGCGATATCCATGCCGTCCCAGCCGAGGTTGGCCGCGTGGACCTTGCCTTCTTCGTCGACGGAGCCGGAGGTGGTCACGCCGACGGAAACGAGTGTGCGGTCGACACCGGTGGTGAGCCGGTTGACGCCAGCGATGACGTGCTCGACGAAGTCATCGGGGCTGAGCTTCGAGACCGGGGTGGGAACGTTGTCTTCGCGGATAATGCGGCCGCGGGTGTCGTAGAGGCCGATATACGTCGAGGTGGTGCCGACCGCGATGCCGGAAAGGAGCCAGCCGTTATCGGAGGCCTCGAGCGGAACCGTGGGGCGGCCGCGACCTTGGGAGCGGGTGAGGTCCGTGCGCTCTTGGATGAGGCCGGCCTTGAGGAGAGCGGCGGTGGCGCGGGTGATGGTGGGCTGGGACAGTCCGGTGGCCTCCACGAGCTCGCTGCGCGTGATGATGGGATTGAGGCGTACGAGGTGGAGACGGGCCTGACCCCCGGACAGTGGACACGTCGGGGGTTAGCTATGCTGC
>NZ_KV797591.1:176389-183482 GCF_001809405.1 Corynebacterium sp. HMSC055A01
GGGATTGTCAAAGACTTTCCGATCACGCAGGACTTCACGCTTTAAGGTGGCGTTAAATGATTCTGCCAGGGCATTATCGGCACTCGTTCCCACCGCTCCCATGGATTGGCGAACACCAAGCTGGGTGCAGTGGTCCCTAAAGGCTTGTGAGGTGTACACACTGCCGTGATCGGAATGGAATACAGCCCCGTCAAGACTGCCACGCACACCGTGCGCGTGGGCTAGTGCATCGACGACCAGTGACACTCGCATGTGGTCTGCGATCGCATAACCTGCAAGTTTCCGTGAATACGTGTCAATGACTGTGGCCAAATACATGTTCTTGCCACCCTTACAGGGCGGGTAGGTAATGTCGCCAAGATAAACGCGGTTCGGCTCGTTGGCTGTGAATGTACGGCCTACTAAATCTGGCATGACTCGACGTCCAGGCTTGCGCCTGGTAGTGACACATCGACGTTGCTTAGTAAAGCCTTTTAGCCCCATGGATTTCATGATGCGTGCGACCTTCTTGTGATTGGTCGGAGGAAAGTCCGTATCGTCGTTAAGGCTTGCAGCGATGCGTTTAGCACCATAAAGCCCGTGCTCATCATCGAAGATGGTTGTAATTCTCGCACCAATAAGGGCATCGGAACACATCTTTAACCTGCGCTTTTCACGGGTGTTGACCCATTTGTAGAACGAGGAGCGATTGAGCTTTAACACGTGGCACATCCGCTTGACCGAGTACTCGGTTCGATGGTCATAGACAAACTGGAAGCGGATTACCAGCGTGTCTCTTCGGCAAAATACTTCGCGGCCTTACGCAGGATGTCGCGTTCTTCGCGCAGCTTCGAGACTTCTTTTTCTAGCTGACGGATTCGTTCAGAATCAGTCGTCGCCTGTGCCTTGTCGCGCATGGTCTTCGTGCGGGCACGCTTGCCGGTGCCGTACTGCTTAAGCCAGGAATAAAGTGAGGAACGATTGACTCCAAGCTCTGCTGAAGCCGCGTGAAGTGAGAGGTCCTCATTGTTTTCGTAGAGGGCCACAGCATCACGTTTGAACTGTTCGGAGTACCTAGGCATGGTGGTAGATTACCTTTCTTCCCAACCCAACCGGGCTGGATATCAGGTGTCTACCTAACAGGGGTCAGGTCCCTGTAGCCACGTACCTCTACTACACAATCAACAGCACAACAAACACGCCACTACACGCGCTATTTCACAGCACTACAGGATTACCGCTACACAAAACAACCGCTCTAATTCTTCGATTTTCGCTGAATTAGAGCGGTTTTAGCGCTGTCTCTGGGCACTGACCCCGGCGACACCCGGCTAGGCCGCTACAGGGCCGTACAAGGCGTGTGGCGAGCTGCTACAGCTCCATGCCACCATCGCGGTCGCGCTGTTGCTGCTGGCGGCGCTTGTTGGTTCGTTCCTGAGCACGGCGGCGTGCGGCGGTCCGTTCCTGCTGGATACGCTGCTCAACAGCAACCCGATACCGCTGCTTCATCTCAGGGTCGTTATCGAGTTCGACATGCAGGAAGTCCCGGTCTACGTGGGAAATCTCTTGCAGAGACTGCGTTGCCTCCTCGATAATGATGGCGGCTTCCTCTTCTGCAGCTGCGCGGCGCGCTTCGAGGCTTTCGGTGAATGCGCGTTTCTCCGTGTCAAAGGCTTCACGCTCACTGTCCAGGGCTGCACGTTCGTTGGCCAGCTGTTCACGCTCACGCGTGGCCTCGCTGCGGATGGCCACAGCATCACGTTGTGCTTCGCTACGAGTGCTCTCAGCGTCTCGTGTGGCCTCGCTACGGGTCTTTTCTGCGTCTCGCTCGGCTTCCTTGCGTGCTTCGCTGCGGATCGTTTCAGCCTCCTGCTCTGCACGCTTGAGCTTGGCCTCTGCAGCGCTGTTGACCTCTTCGGCACGGTCCAGCAGCTCATCTGCTTGAGCTTCGGCCAGCCCTACTGTCTGCTCAGCCGCAGCCTGTGCATCGCTACGGATCTGCTCGACGTCCTGCTCAGCCTTCTCGCGTGCTTCACGCAACACACGCTCTGCAACCTCGCGAGCCTGCTGTTCAGCGTTCTCCTGTACACTTCGCGCTGCTTCACGGTCCGCCTGGGCCTGTTCCAGTTCTTTTGCTGCTTGCTCGCGGTCACGATCAATCGCGTCCATGTCGCGGTGTACGGAACGGCGCTTGACTTCTACTTCATCCTCGCGGTTGGCAAGGTCGCGTTCACGATCCTGCTGCTCCGTGTAGCGGTCGAGGTTTAGGGATTCATCGTGACGTTCGGAGACTTCCAGTTCTACTGGGTAGCCGAGCGCGTGCATGTGTTCACGGAGTCCGCGCTGCGCGTCGATCATTTTTTGATTACCCGAGATCTGTTTACCCTTTTTTGGGCCAGATTTGTACCTGACCGAGGTGTCAGTGTTGTACGCGATACCTGGCCTACAGCGGAGCTTTGACGGATCATCGGGCTTCGGGGAGAAGCTATCGGCCTGGAACTGGCTATGCGGTGTGCTCTCGTCAAAATTCATATCCCCTCCGGCCACAGCATCGATGCCGCCGGGGATGAAGTTCTCGGCAAGCCAACGCATTGCCTCTTCGAAGTATTGTTTCGCTTCCTCGTAGTCGCGTGCGACATAGCGCGGACGTTTTACTTCGCGCCCGTCCACCTCACTGGTGTAGAAATCCGGGATTTCTTTGCACATCGATTTCGGTGGATTCAGCTTCGGCTGGGGCCTCGACGACGCGGTTTCTACCGAGGATGTTGTGAAGCACCTCCGCGACAACAGCCCGAGCCTGCAGACCATCCTCCACGGCCCGAGCACCAGTACCTGGGGTGGGCACAACCTCGCCGGCGGTCTGCGCCGCGTCATGGCGAAGTGTGGCTACACCGATATCAAGAGCTTCCAGAAGGTGGATATCACCCTCTCGAGCTAGCTGCGCACTTTCGCGGCCGACAACGCCCGGTGGAACTTCAATGATCCCCCGGGCGTTTTTCATGTCTACGGGGTGAGGCGTATGTCACAGCCGATTCATCTTGACTCTCCTGTAAGTCCGACTAAAGTTTGTCCAGAATAAAAAGTACGTCTAGGCGTAACTTATGGAACAGCCTTGGCGAATGCATTTTCAGGAAAGGAAAACTCAATGGTTCGGTCGGAAAAGCGGGAGTCGCGATCCGCACTGTTCGTGGCAGCAGCCGCGATGATGGCGATGATTCTCGCGGCGGCGCTCACAGCGTGCGCGCCGGAGGAGGATCGTGCAGACGGCGGAAAGCCGAAAGTGCTGACCACTTTCACTGTGATCCAGGACATCGCCCAGAATGTCGCGGGGGAACACTTGACTGTGGATTCTTTGACGAAGCCGGGGGCGGAGATCCACGGCTACGAGCCCACGCCGGCTGATATCCGCCGCGCGTCGGATGCCGACCTCATTCTGGATAACGGCCTGAACCTGGAGAACTGGTTCGCGCAATTCGTCGAGGACGTCGACGCGCCCCACGTCACCGTCAGCGACGGCGTGGACCCGATCGACATCACCGAGGACGAGGGCGCGGGCAAACCGAACCCGCACGCGTGGATGAGCCCGGTCGAGGTGGAGAAGTACGTGGACAATATGGTCACCGCCTTCAGCGAACTCGATCCGGACCATGCTGAGGACTTCAAGCAGAACGGCGAGCAGTACAAAAAGGAGCTGCAAGAGGTCCAGGACGGCATGGTCACTGAGTTGGCGAACCTGCCTGAGCAGCATCGCGCACTGGTGACGTGCGAGGGCGCATTCTCCTACATGGCACGCGACGCTGGTCTGGAGGAACGGTTCATTTGGGCCGTGAACTCCGAGAATGAGGCAACTCCGCAGCAGATCACCCGTGCCATCGAATTCGTCAAGGAGAACGACGTGCCGGCCGTATTCTGCGAGTCCACGGTCTCGGACGCACCGATGCAGCAGGTAGTTGATGCAACCGACGCCACCTTCGGCGGCACTCTGTACGTCGACTCCCTTTCGGAGAAAGACGGTCCGGTTCCGACCTACCTCGACTTGATCAAGCACGACGCCGACGTGATCACGCAGGCGTTGACGGGTAAGAAGTAGGTGTCACGGTGCAACAGGAAACGTCATCAGCCGCGGCGGCCGTTTCGTCGAATGCGACTCCCGCGATATCCGTGCACGATGTCACCGTTCACTATGGGAGCGTGCTCGCGCTCGACGGTGCATCCCTCGAGATTGCGCCGGGACGCGTGTGCGGACTCGTCGGAATGAATGGATCCGGGAAATCTACGCTATTCAAAACGATCATGGGGCAGACCCGGCCGGATTCCGGGACCGTCGCCGTCAACGGAGATGACCCCGCGGTTGCCCGCCGCACCGGTGTGCTCGGGTACGTGCCTCAGCGCGAGGCAGTGGACTGGGATTTCCCGGTCAGCGTGCGGGAGGTGGTCATGATGGGTCGCTACGGACAACTCGGTTTCACGCGCCGGCCTCGCCGGGCTGATATCGAAGCCGTCAACCATGCACTCGAGCGTGTGGAGCTCACGGACTATGCCTCACGTCAGATCGGTCAACTTTCCGGCGGCCAGCGGAAACGCGCCTTTGTTGCCCGGTGCATTGCCCAGGGGGCGAGGATCATGCTGCTGGACGAGCCTTTCGCGGGCGTCGATAAGCGCAGCGAAGCGACAATGACCCGGCTGTTCCGCGAGCTTGCAGACGGCGGTGCCACCGTCTTCGTGTCCACGCACGACCTCCCTGCGTTACCTGAGCTGGCTGATGAAGCGATGCTGCTCAACCGGCATGTGCTCATGCACGGCTCGCCCAAGGATGTCCTGCAACCCGATAATCTCGCCGCTGCCTTTGGACTGGATGTGATGAAACGATGATCTCTTTTCTTGTCGACCCGTTCGCCTACGACTTCATGGTCCGCGCGTTCGCCACGAGCCTGATTTCCTCCATCGTGTGCGCGGTGCTGTCGTGCTGGCTGGTCCTCGTCGGCTGGTCGCTGATGGGCGATGCCGTGTCCCACGCAGTGTTCCCCGGCGTGGTGCTGGCGTATATCGCGGGCGTTCCCTTCGCTCTCGGGGCAGTGGTCTTCGGCTTCCTCGCCGTGGGATTGATCGGTGTCGTGCGTGATACGAGCCGGGTCAAAGAAGACGCTGCGATCGGAATCGTCTTCACGACGCTCTTCGCGTTCGGGCTCGTGCTCATCTCCGTCACGCCCTCGCACACCGACCTCAATCACATTATCTTCGGTAACCTGCTCGGCGTCTCCAAAGCTGATCTCGTGCAGATCCTCGTTTTGGGCGTGGCCACGCTGGCCGTGCTCGTGCTCAAGCGCCGCGATTTCACGCTTTTCGCTTTCGATCCCGTGCATGCTCACGCGATTGGTCTGTGGCCGAAGCTGATTGGGGCAGTGTTGCTCGCCCTGCTCGCGCTCACCTGCGTGGTGGGGCTGCAAGCCGTCGGGGTGATCCTCGTGGTGGCGATGCTGATCATTCCGGGTGCGACCGCGCACCTTTTGACCGACAGTTTCGGCCGCATGCTGCTGATCGCTCCTGCGGTGGCCACCGTATGCTCCGTCGCGGGGCTGTACGCGAGCTACTACCTCGACGCTTCGCCTGGCGGACTCGTGGTCATGGCGCAGGGGATCGCATTCCTGCTGGTGTACCTGTTCAGCCCGAGCCAAGGGATCGTCACAGCGCGTGCGCGCCGGGGCGGAACGGCACGGCTAATTGGAGACGAACAGCGCATCGGTAGCGGTGCGGCCGAGCGGAACTGAGTTCTTTGCCCCGTCCACCTTCACATCGAGCGACTCGGAAAACGGTGCGCCTTCAGTGACCGTGAGGACGGCGCCGACAACGATGCCATTCTCCTCGAAAAACTTCAGCAGGGTCGGGTCCGAATCGGAGATCCGCTCGACAGTGACCGTCGTCCCCGCTGCACCGGCGCCCGCCCCAGCATCCGTGAGGCGGCATGCGTCCAAAGCGGGCACCGTACCGTCGGCGGTCGGGATCGGATCCCCGTGCGGGTCGCGGGTGGGGTGGCCGAGCAGCTTGTCCAGCCTGTCCACCAGGTAGTCAGAGACTGCGTGCTCTAAGTGCTCCGCTTCATCGTGCACTTCGTCCCACGTGTACCCGAGAGTCTCCACCAAGAACGTCTCGATGAGCCGGTGGCGCCGAATCATGTCCACTGCGTACCCGCGGCCCTTCTCGGTCAATTCCACCGAGCCGTACGGGGCGTGCACGATCAACCCCTGTGCGGCGAGCTTGCGCACAGCATCCGAGACCGACGACATCCGCAGCCCCGTCTGCTTCGAAATCAGGGTTGCCGTCACGGGTTCCGCTGACCATTCCGTGAGACTCCAGATGACCTTCAAATAGTTCTGGGTCGAAGTGGATAATTCGCTCACCGACATGCGTTCAACTCTACTTACCTTCCGGGAGCACGCTTATCGACGCCGCCCTGAACCGCTAATCCGCCCTGCACAGTCGCGACTGTTCAGTCTATCCAGGCCATGAGTTAGACTCTGAATCCGTGACTACCACCTCGAATGCACCAGAGCAGACCCCACCCGCAAACGCTCACCCGCGCCCCGTCCTCGTCGTGGACTTCGGCGCGCAATATGCGCAGCTCATCGCACGACGCGTGCGTGAGGCCCGGATCTATTCGGAGGTCGTTCCGCACACGATTTCCGCAGAAGAATTGAAAGCCAAGGACCCGGTGGCTCTCGTGCTCTCCGGTGGTCCCTCATCCGTCTACGAGGACGGTGCTCCGCAGCTCGACCCGGCAATTTTCGAGCTGGGGCTGCCCACCTTCGGCATTTGCTACGGCTTCCAGGTGATGACTCAGGCGCTCGGCGGCACCGTGGCCAAGACCGGCTCCCGCGAGTACGGTCGCACCGCAATGAACGTGCGCGGCGGCGTACTTCACCACGGCCTGCAGACCAACCACCCGGTATGGATGAGCCACGGCGATTCCGTCACCGAGGCACCAGCTGGCTTCGAGGTCACCGCTTCATCGGAAGGCGCACCAGTCGCCGCATTCGAAAACGCTGATCTATGCATGGCCGGCGTCCAGTACCACCCGGAGGTCATGCACTCGCCGCACGGCCAAGAGGTGCTCACG
>NZ_KV797591.1:183582-187065 GCF_001809405.1 Corynebacterium sp. HMSC055A01
GCACGGCCAAGAGGTGCTCACGCGCTTCCTCACCGAGATCGCAGGCCTCGAGCAGACCTGGACCGCCTCCAATATTGCGGAACAGCTTATCGACGCAGTCAAGCAACAAGTCGGCCCCAACGGCCGCGCCATCTGCGGCCTGTCCGGCGGCGTGGACTCCGCTGTCGCTGCTGCACTGGTCCAGCGCGCAATCGGTGACCGACTCACCTGTGTCTTCGTCGACCACGGCCTGCTGCGTCAGGGCGAGCGCGAGCAGGTCGAGACCGACTTCGTGGCTGCTACAGGCGCGAAGCTGGTCACCGTCGACGAGCGCGAAGCCTTCCTGGGCAAGCTCGCTGGTGTCACCGAGCCGGAAGCCAAGCGCAAGGCTATCGGTGCAGAATTCATCCGCTCCTTTGAGCGTGCCGTTGCTGGTGTGCTCACCGAATCTGGTGACGACGCACCCGTCGACTTCCTCGTTCAGGGCACCCTGTACCCGGACGTTGTCGAGTCCGGCGGCGGATCCGGCACCGCCAACATCAAGAGCCACCACAACGTCGGTGGCCTGCCTGACGATGTCGAATTCGAACTCGTCGAACCCCTCCGCCTGCTGTTCAAGGACGAGGTCCGCGCCGTTGGCCGTGAACTCGGCCTGCCCGAGGTGATCGTGAACCGTCAACCTTTCCCGGGCCCTGGCCTGGGTATTCGCATCATCGGTGAGGTTACTGAGGAGCGCCTGGAAACCCTTCGCGCAGCCGATGCGATCGCTCGTGAGGAGCTAACCAAGGCTGGCCTCGACGACCAGATCTGGCAGTGCCCGGTCGTCCTGCTTGCCGACGTTCGCTCCGTCGGCGTCCAAGGCGACGGCCGCACCTACGGCCACCCGATCGTCCTGCGTCCAGTTGCTTCCGAGGATGCCATGACCGCTGACTGGGTCCGCATCCCGTACGAGGTGCTGGAGACCATTTCCACCCGCATCACCAATGAGGTTGAGGACGTCAACCGCGTCGTGCTGGACATCACGTCCAAGCCGCCAGCCACGATCGAGTGGGAGTAACCAGCTTTTAGCGCTGACACCCAGGATTTAAGTGCCAGCGCTAAATAGTTAGTGCTAAATAGTTGATGCTAAATAGTCAGCGGATCTCGATTACATAGCTGCCTCAGGTGAGAATTTTTACCTGGGCTTTTGGAGCGAAGCTAAGGCCCCGATGTAATCGAGATCCACTCGTTTTATTTGTAATGCACTCCAAGCGAAGGTGGCGGCGTTGGCGTGCGCTGATGCAGAAGCCACCACGCGACAAACCCGGTGAAGATTCCTGCCAGCGGCGCTAATACTGCCCTGGGATCCGTGCCCAGCGTGACGGACGGGAAGAAGATCAGCAATCCGATCAACAACAGCCAGCCTGTGCTGCGGTCTCTGAGCACAACAGGACTCAGACGTTCTTTCGGTGTGAAGATCGCCTGTGCGGGGGATGTCTGCGTGCCAAAACGCGGCATGGTGAACCAGCACAGCAGGTACAGGAAAATGCCGCCGCCGATGATGAGCGCCAGCACAGCAAAAACGACGCGGACGAAGGTCACATCGACGTTATAACGCGCACCGATGCCCTCACAGATGCCACCGACTAGTGGGTTGCCACCTTGTTCTTTGGGGATCCGTGGCGGGCGCGTGTCCCACATGGCCTGAAACGAGCTGTTGGTGTCCATGGCTCAAGTATGCATTTGGCGGGCAAAGCTCGCTGGCTAAATGGCACGGGTCTAGGGGGAGGATCGAGAGATCCTTGCATGAAACCTGAATTCGCTGGCGTAGACAATGCCGCTGGCCTCTTTGAAGTCCCTGTTCAGGGAGGTTTCGCCGCCTTCGATCTTCGTCAGCGCGTCGAGTAGCCTCGTTGTGATTTCAGGTTTCTTCCTAAAACCTGAATATCGGCACTGCTTGTGTACTGGTTTGTGCACTTAAGGCCCTGGATTAGCTTATCCAGGGCCTGTGGATTCAGGTTTCGTGCAACGCAGCAAGAACTACTAGTCGGCGAGAACTACTAGTCGGGGAGCGCTGCTAGCCAGCGTGCGTTGCTAGTCGGCGTGCGTTGCTAGTCGGCGTGCGTTGCTAGCCAGCGTGCGTTGCTAGTCGGCGTATGCGAGGCGACGGGAGCCGTCGACATGCGGGTACAGTACCCACGCAGCGCCAGCAACGAGCGCGAATGTGAGCGTGACTCCCCAGGCTGGCCATTGCGCGAGAGGTGCGAGCATGAGCGCCAGCCACCAAAGCATTAACGGCACGAGCATGCTTATCGACGGCACCGTACTTACCCGCTTCTCTTCCGCGAATGCCCTCATCTCGCCCCGGTAGGGGTGGAGCAAAGTGATGGCGACAGCAAGGGCAACGCATCCGAGCGCGATGAGGAGTTTGGGGCCGATCGCGAGCTGGGAGACCATGACTGCGATGGATCCGGCGACGCCCACAGTTCCCATGACTCTGACGATGAGCGGAGTGGGGATTGGGGTGGTCCGGGTGCGGACGTCGTAGGCGTATATGGAGGTGGACGCTACCATATGACCTGCGATAGAAAATATGTTCGATAATTTCAATTGACCTTGGTTCGCCCGCGGAGCATAATCAGCTTCCGTGAGTGGAACAAGTGTTCGCAAGACGGTCGCGGAGGTGGACCTGGCGGCATCGACGGTATCGACGGGCTCCAGTGGTTCTGCGCACGCTGAACAGATCGCCCAGCTCCGCTCCAAAATGGCGCAGATCGGCGGTGCTGTCCCTGGTGGTGATGGGGATGGTACCGGCTTCGCACAGAAGATCACAGGCAGCGAAGATGTGGTTTCGCTCGGTGAGCAGTTTCGATTTCTGCTTCCTGGCGGTGGTCTACCGCGCCATGCTGTCACACATATGAGCGATACACCGGCGCTGGTTGCGGAGATGCTTCTCCACGTTGTGGAAGCAGGTGGTCACGCCGGTGTGGTGGGGTGGCCGGAATTGTCTTATGCCGGAATTGACCCGAAGTATCTGGGCCGCATTATCGCTGTGCCGGATCCAGGGGTGGACCCTTTGGGTGTTGCCGCGGTGCTCACGGAGGGGCTGGACTTGGTTGTGTATCGCTCGCCAGTGGCGCTTGCTCTCTCTCCGGTGCGGTGCCGTCCACTGTTGGGCAAGCTGCGCAAAGGTCGGGCAGCACTGATGATGGTTGGCGCAACGGTGCCGTCTCCTGCGCTGACTGTCACGGGCGATATTCAGGCTTTTCATGGCATTGGTCGTGGTACGGGCCGCATTACTGGTGTGGATATTCGGGTGCGGGCGCAGTCGAAGGGTGGGCGTCCGGCGTCGGCAAGCATCACTGTGGGGCAGGCTGCTGTGGAAGCGTCAACGCCTTAATCCCGCGTCAATCGATTTCAGTCTGGCAAGGACTGTTTCTTGTGACGGCGATCCGATTCGAAAAATGGCGTTTTTCATACGGGTACAAATGGAATCTTGAAGCGTCCTGGGTTTAGTTCCGCTTC